>NZ_JBHWBS010000046.1:0-24037 GCF_042735655.1 Streptomyces sp. NPDC059567
TCTCTTTATCTCTCTATCTATATAGTTATGTGTTTTTGATACTAATAGGGACCAAAAACACCCCCGCCCCCCCGCCTGGGGGGGGCCCCTTATTTGTTTTGGGCCGACGTCGACATGCACGAGACCGTGGGCCCCGCCCCATTCGGGGCAGGCCCACGGTCAACGCTCAGTCGCCGTCGAAGGGCTCCGGGAGGCGCATCGCCAGGATGGCCATGTCGTCGGAGGCGGGCTCCTGGGCGAAGCGCTCGACCGCTCGCAGAATGCGGGCGGCGACGGCGCCGGCCGTGAGGCCCGTACACGTCTTGAGGACCTCGATCAGGCCGTCGTCGCCGAGCATCCGTGTGCCCTCGCGGCGTTCCGTGACGCCGTCGGTGACGCACAGCAGGACATCGCCCGGGTCGAGCGTGATGGTCTGCTCGTACAGCTCCAGGTCGTCCAGGACGCCCAGGAGCGGCTGCGGATCCGCCGCGGGGACGACCGTGCCGTCCTGGCGCAGACGGAGCGGCAACGGATGCCCGGCGCAGACGACCTTGAGGATGGCCGAGCCGTCCTCCTGCGGCCACAACTCGCCGTACAGCAGCGTCAGGAAGCGGCTACGGGCGCCCTCGTCGAGGATGGCGGCGTTGAGGCGCTCCAGGACAGCCGGGCCGCCGAAGCCCTCGCGGGCCAGCAGGCGCAGGGCGTGCCGGGCCAGGCCCGTGACGGCCGCGGCCTCCGGGCCCGTACCGCAGACGTCGCCGATCGCGAAGCCGTAGGCGTTGTCGCGGATCGGGAAGAGGTCGTAGAAGTCTCCGCCGACCTCGTTGCCCTCGCCCGCCGCCCGGTAGATGACCTCGACCTCGACGCCGGGGATCTGGGGGAGGCCGGGGGGCAGCAGGCTGCGCTGGAGGGACTGACTGATCGCCATGCGCTCCGAGTAGAGGCGGGCGTTGTCGAGGGCCAGGGCCGCTCGGCGCGAGAGGTCCTCGGCCAGTTCCAGGATCTCCTGGCGGAAGTGGTCGTCGGAGGGCTTGCCGAGGGTGAGCATTCCGATGACGCGGTTACGGGCGACGAGCGGAAGGACCACGGTCTCGCCGCCGACCGCGGCCGCCGTGGCCAGCGTGGTGTCGATGCCGGAGGACAAGGGGCCGCTGCCCTGGCCCAGTTCGCGGAGCGAAGTGGAGAGCGCGGCCCGGTGGGCGGCCTCGGCGGGGGCGGCCCAGACGCGGGCGCCCGGGGTGGGCACCGGGTCGGGCGGGGCGATGGACGACAGCAGGGCCTTCAGCCCGTCGATGCGGTCCTCGTCCTCGTGCAGGACGTAGGAGAGGTACGGCTCCGACACCTGGTCGGCGATCGTGTACACGGCGCACCAGGTGGCCAGGGTGGGGACCGTCATCTGGGCCATCAGGGCCAGGGTCTGGTCGCGGTCGAGGGTGCCGGCCAGGAGGTCGGAGGCCTCGACGAGGAAGCTGAGGGAGCCGCGGCGGAGTCGTTCGAGTTCGCCGAGGCGGGCCGATTCGACGGCCAGGGCGATGCGGTCGGCGGCGAACTGGAGGCGCAGGGCCTCCTCGTTGGAGTAGCGGTTCGAGCCTTCGGCGGCGACGCCGAGCGAACCGGTAAGCCGCCCCTCCACCTTGAGCGGGACCGTGACGACCGAGCGCATCCCGGTGCCTTCGAGGAGCGGGACCGCTCCGGGGACGGCGGCCAGGTCCTCGTGGACGGCCGGCATCCGGGCGGAGCCGTAACGGCTGGCGCCGGTCTCGACGGGGACGCGGGCGAACCGCTGGCGGGCGGACGGGAGTCCGGTGGTCGCCCGTACCTCCAGCTCGGTCTCGTCGTCGGTGGCGAGCAGCAGGAACGCGGAGTCGCCGTCGAGCATGTCGCGGGCGCGCTCCACCGTGCGCTGGAGGAGGCCGTCGAGGTCGTCCGGGGCGGGGGAGCCGATGAAGACCTCGAAGGGGTCCGCGGTGCGGCTCTCGGCGCCCGGGTCGGAGACCGCGGGGCGCTGCGGGGTCTGGAGGACCGCGCGCTCGTACTCCCGTACGAGGAGGCAGACCGTGGACGGCTCGCCTTCCGCGTCGCGGACGCGGAGATGGGAGGCGTACACGGGGATGACGCGGCCGTCGGCGCAGCGGATGCCGTAGCTGCCTTCCCACCGGGAGAGCCGGAGGGCCTCGACGAGGCCGGTGCCGATGCCGGGGGTGTGCGGCCAGGCGGCGAGGTCGCCGAGCGGTTTGCCGGTGACCTGCTCGGAGCCGTAGCCGAAGAGTTCCTCGGCGTCCTCGTTCCACGAGGTGATGGCGCCGCCGCGGTCGATCTGGGCGACGGCGACGCGGACGCGGGTGTCGGCGACCGGGAGGAGGGCGTCCGGGAGGACCGGGCCGGCGGAGCGGGTGCCGATCGAGCGTTCGGGCAGGTCGAGCTGGAACCAGACATGCTTGTGCGTGGGGGTGTACTCGACGCCCCAGCGGGTGGCGAGGGCGGCGCACAGGAGCAGGCCCCGGCCGTTCTCCCGGTCGGGGTGGGCGAGCGTGCGGCCGCCCTGGAGGGGGATCTCGCGCTCGGGGTAGTGGTCGGCGACCTCGACCCGGACGCCGTCGTCGCTGCGCAGGCACAGGACGTCGGCTGCGGTGCCGGCGTGGATGACGGCGTTGGTGACGAGTTCGCTGGTGAGGACGACGGCGTCGTCGACGACCTCGGCGTACCCCCAGCCCTGGAGGGTGTCCCGTACGAAGGCGCGGGCGGTCGCGACGGACCGCCCGACGGGGTCGAAGGTGGCAGCCGCCCGCGCGGTGATCACAGAACTCCTCGTACGCCTCGTGACGCCCGGCTCCGCCATGGTCGGTCTGCCCCTCCCGCTGCCCGGTGGTCGTCTTCGCGCCACCCCACCCCCGCCGGGCGGACCGGGGCGGTTGGACAGCCGGATGCCAGGTTACTTACCTTCGCTGTCCGACCGGATGCCGGTCACCACTGTTTCCGTCCCCCGAGGGCGGGGACGCTATGCGAAGTCGCCGAACTGTTATCGCCTGGTTCGGCTGCGGTGAAACACTGGGCAGGCTTGTGGTGACGGCCCGGGCAGTACGGTCAACCCCTTCGGGAGGGACACGGTGGAGTCTGGCACGGCGGCGCGGCGCGGCAGCAGCAGCGGCAGCGGCACGCGGGCGAAGGGCGGACGGTCCCGGAGTGGTGGGACGGTGCAGGTGGACGCGGCGGCCATGGAGCGGCTGCTGGCCGCCCTGGTCTCGATGCGGGACGGGAACCTGCGCAAGCGGTTGACCGTGTCCGGCGACGGGGTCATGGCGGAGATCTGCGCCGTGTTCAACGAGGTCGCCGACCGGCAGATGCATCTGACCGGCGAGTTGTCGCGGGTACGGCGGATGGTCGGGCGCGAGGGCAAGCTGTCGGAGCGGCTGGAGGCGGGGGCCAGCGAGGGCGCGTGGGCGGCGGCGATCGAGGCCGCGAACGCGCTGGTCGACGACATGACGCGGCCGGTCTCCGAGGTGGGGCGGGTGCTTTCGGCGGTGGCCGAGGGTGACCTGGACCAGCGGATGGACCTGCGTTCGGACGGGCCCGACGGGGCCGCGCGGCCGCTGCGCGGGGAGTTCCTGAAGGTCGCGCGGACCGTGAACAACCTGGTCGACCAGCTGTCGGCGTTCACGGACGAAGTAACGCGGGTCGCACTGGAGGTCGGTACCGAGGGCAAGCTGGGCGGTCAGGCCCAAGTACGCGGTATGTCCGGTTCATGGAAGGATCTCACGGATTCGGTCAACACCATGGCGTACCGATTGACGGCGCAGGTGCGTGATATCGCTCTCGTCACGACGGCGGTCGCCAAGGGCGATCTGTCCCGGAAGGTCACGGCGCACGTGGCCGGCGAGATGCTGGAGCTGAAGAACACCGTCAACACGATGGTGGATCAGCTGTCGTCGTTCTCCTCCGAGGTGACCCGCGTCGCGCGCGAGGTGGGTACCGAGGGCGAGCTGGGCGGTCAGGCGGAGGTGGCGGGTGTCGCCGGTGTCTGGAAGGACCTGACCGATTCCGTCAACACGATGGCGGGAAATCTCACCAATCAGGTGAGGGGTATCGCCGAGGTGACCACCGCGGTCGCCAACGGCGACCTGTCGCAGAAGGTCACGGTGAGCGCGCGCGGCGAGGTCGCGCAACTCGCGGACACGATCAACCAGATGACCGAGACGCTGCGGACGTTCGCCGACGAGGTGACCCGTGTGTCGGGTGAGGTCGGTGCGCAGGGTCTGCTCGGCGGCCAGGCGCAGGTGCCGGGTGCGGCGGGTACGTGGAAGGACCTGACCGATTCGGTCAACACGGTCTTCCGGAACATCACGACGCAGGTGCGGGACATCGCGCAGGTGACGACGGCGGTCGCCAACGGTGATCTGTCGCAGAAGGTCACCGTCGACGTGGCCGGCGAGATGCTGGAGCTGAAGAACACCGTCAACACGATGGTGGACCAGCTGTCGGCGTTCGGTTCCGAGGTGACCCGCGTCGCGCGGGAGGTCGGTGTCGAGGGTCTGCTCGGCGGCCAGGCGCAGGTGCCGGGTGCGGCGGGTACGTGGAAGGACCTCACCGATTCGGTGAACACGGCGTTCCGCAACCTGACGGGTCAGGTGCGGGACATCGCGCAGGTGACGACGGCGGTCGCCAACGGTGATCTGTCGCAGAAGGTCACCGTCGACGTCGCGGGCGAGATGCTGGAGCTGAAGAACACCGTCAACACGATGGTGTCGCAGCTGTCCTCCTTCGCCGACCAGGTGACGCGGATGGCGAGGGACGTGGGCACGGAAGGCCGCCTCGGTGGTCAGGCCCGCGTCGACGGTGTCTCCGGTACGTGGAAGGAGCTCACCGACTCCGTCAACTTCATGGCCGGCAATCTGACGTCCCAGGTGCGGCAGATCGCCCAGGTGACGACGGCGGTGGCGCGCGGTGATCTGTCGCAGAAGATCGACGTGGACGCGCGCGGCGAGATCCTGGAGCTGAAGAACACCATCAACACGATGGTCGACCAGCTCTCCGCCTTCGCGGAGCAGGTGACCCGGGTGGCCCGTGAGGTGGGTACGGACGGCCGGCTCGGCGGCCAGGCGCAGGTGCCGGGCGTCGCCGGTGTGTGGCGAGATCTGACCGACTCGGTGAACGGCATGGCCGGGAACCTCACGGCTCAGGTCCGTAACATCGCGGGGGTCGCCACGGCGGTGGCGCGCGGTGATCTGTCGCAGAAGATCGACGTGGACGCGCGCGGCGAGATCCTGGAGCTGAAGAACACCCTCAACACCATGGTCGACCAGCTCTCCAGCTTCGCGGAGCAGGTGACGCGGGTGGCCCGTGAGGTGGGTACGGAGGGCATCCTGGGTGGTCAGGCCGAGGTGCAGGGGGTCTCCGGCACCTGGAAGGACCTCACCCAGTCCGTGAACTTCATGGCGAACAACCTGACTTCGCAGGTGCGCAACATCGCCGAGGTCACGACGGCGGTCGCCAAGGGCGATCTGTCGAAGAAGATCACCGTCGACGCCAAGGGCGAGATCCTGGAGCTGGTGACGACCGTCAACACGATGGTCGACCAGCTGTCCAACTTCGCCGACGAGGTGACGCGAGTCGCCCGTGAGGTGGGTACGGAAGGCATCCTGGGCGGTCAGGCGCGGGTGCGCGGGGTCACCGGCACCTGGAAGGACCTGAGCGACAACGTCAACCTGATGGCCAACAACCTGACCAGCCAGGTGCGGAACATCTCCCGGGTCTCCGCGGCCGTCGCCAACGGTGATCTGACGAAGAAGGTGACGGTCGAGGCGCGCGGCGAGGTCGCGGAGCTCGCCGACACCGTCAACACGATGGTGACGACGCTGTCGTCGTTCGCGGACGAGGTGACGCGAGTCGCCCGTGAGGTGGGTACGGAAGGCGAACTGGGCGGCCAGGCAAGGGTTCCTGGCGTCTCGGGCACCTGGAAGGACCTGACCGAGTCGGTGAACTCGATGGCGTCGAACCTGACCGGTCAGGTGCGGCAGATCGCGACGGTCACCACCGCCATCGCCAAGGGCGATCTCACCAAGAAGATCGACATCGATGCGCGCGGTGAGATCCAGGAGTTGAAGAACACCATCAACACGATGGTCGACCAGCTGTCCAACTTCGCCGAGGAGGTCACGCGGGTGGCCCGTGAGGTGGGTACGGACGGACAGCTGGGCGGTCAGGCGCGGGTCCGGGACGTCGACGGCACCTGGCGGGACCTGACCGAGTCCGTGAACGAGATGGCCGGGAACCTGACCCGGCAGGTGCGCGCCATCGCGGCCGTCGCCACCGCGGTGACCCGCGGCGACCTGAACCTCAAGATCGACGGCGTGGACGCGGCGGGAGAGATCCAGGCCCTCCAGGACAACATCAACACCATGATCGCCAACCTGCGCGACACGACCCTCGCCAACGAGGAGCAGGACTGGCTCAAGGGCAACCTGGCGCGGATCTCCGGTCTGATGCAGGGCCGCCGGGATCTGGACGACGTCGCCTCGCTCATCATGAGCGAGCTCACCCCGGTCGTCTCCGCCCAGCACGGCGCCTTCTTCGTGGCGCTGCAGACCGGCTCCTCGACCGCCAGCGCCGAACTCGGCGGGCAGGGCGAGGGCTCGTACGAGCTGCGGATGCGCGGCAGTTACGGATACTCCGCCGGGTCCATGCCCACCTCCTTCCGTCCCGGCGAGACGCTCATCGGGACGGCGGCCGAGGAGAAGCGGACGATCCAGGTCAATGTGCCGCCGGGCTATCTGAAGATCTCCTCCGGGCTCGGCGAGGCGGCCCCGGCGCACGTGATCGTGCTCCCCGTCCTCTTCGAGGGGAAGGTCCTCGGCGTGATCGAGCTTGCCTCGTTCCAGCCGTTCACCCAGATCCAGCGGGACTTCCTCAACCAGCTCGCCGAGCTGATCGCGACCACCGTCAACACCATCAGCGTCAACACCAAGACCGAGGTGCTGCTGAAGCAGTCGCAGGAGCTGACGGAGCAGCTGAGGGAGCGCTCGGCCGAGCTGGAGCACCGGCAGAAGGAGCTCCAGGGCTCCAACGCGGAGCTGGAGGAGAAGGCGGAGCTGCTCGCCCGGCAGAACCGGGACATCGAGGTGAAGAACACCGAGATCGAGGAGGCCCGGCAGGTCCTGGAGGAGCGGGCCGAACAGCTCGCCGTCTCCATGCGGTACAAGTCGGAGTTCCTGGCCAACATGTCGCACGAGCTGCGCACGCCGCTCAACTCGCTGCTGATCCTGGCCAAGCTGCTGGCCGACAACGCGGACCACAACCTCTCGCCCAAGCAGGTCGAGTTCGCCGAGACCATCCATGGCGCAGGCTCCGACCTGCTCCAGCTGATCAACGACATCCTCGACCTGTCCAAGGTCGAGGCGGGCAAGATGGACGTCTCCCCGACGCGTATCGCGCTGGTCCAGCTCGTCGACTACGTCGAGGCGACGTTCCGGCCGTTGACCGCGGAGAAGGGGCTCGACTTCTCGGTCCGGGTCTCGCCCGAACTCCCCGCCACGCTCCACACCGACGAGCAGCGCCTCCTCCAGGTGCTGCGGAACCTGCTGTCCAACGCGGTGAAGTTCACCGACACGGGCGCGGTGGAGCTGGTCATCCGGCCGGCCGGGACGGACGTGCCGCAGTCGATCCGCGAGCAGCTGCTGGAGGCGGGTTCGCTGCGCGACCCGGAGGCCGAGCTGATCGCGTTCTCGGTGACGGACACCGGCATCGGTATCGCGGCGGGCAAGATGCGGGTGATCTTCGAGGCGTTCAAGCAGGCCGACGGGACGACCAGCCGCAAGTACGGCGGTACGGGTCTGGGGCTCTCCATCAGCCGCGAGATCGCTCGGCTGCTCGGCGGTGAGATCTACGCGGCGAGCGAGCCGGGCCGCGGCTCGACGTTCACGCTCTACCTGCCGCTGAGCCCCAGCGAGCTGCCTCCGCACGGGTACGGGCAGGATCCGGCGTCGATCGACCCGCAGTCGGGTCTGGAGGACGGTCCCGGCGAGGAGGGCGGGCACTACGCGCCCGGCCCGATGGCGGCCGACCTGCGCTCCGGCGCGGGGGCGCTGTTCCGGCACCGGCGCAAGGCCGTGCCGACCGGGTTGGACGCGCGGCCGGCGCTGCCGGGCCAGCCCGGCCGGGTCGGTCAGGGCGAGCAGACGGCGGCCGACGAGCGGGCGGATTCCGAGCCGCGCCGCACGTTCTCCTTCGGCGGCGAGAAGGTGCTGATCGTCGACGACGACATCCGCAACGTCTTCGCGCTCACCAGCGTTCTGGAACAGCACGGTCTGGCGGTGCTGTACGCGGAGAACGGCCGCGAGGGCATCGAGGTCCTGGAGCAGCACGACGATGTGACGGTCGTTCTGATGGACATCATGATGCCCGAGATGGATGGGTATGCGACGACGACCGCGATCCGGCGGATGCCGCAGTTCGCGGGGCTGCCGATCATCGCGCTCACGGCGAAGGCGATGAAGGGCGACCGGGAGAAGGCGATCGAGTCGGGCGCCTCCGACTACGTCACCAAGCCCGTCGATCCCGATCACCTGCTCTCCGTGATGGAAGAGTGGATGCGCGGAAACGGAACCGGGGGTTGTTGACGGACTGTCGCCGAGGGTGTGTGAGGGCGCGATATTCGGGGAACCTTCTGGTCTCTCACCGCGTTTCTGCTACGTGCACAGTGACATCGCGGTGACAGGGTGTGGCGACAGGCGGGGTGCGGCTACCATGACCGGCACAAGGACGGACGGCGCATGGGAGTCGTCTTCTGGGGCGGCGCCCGGTGCTTCCCCCGGCTCGGCGAGTCGGGGAGAGCCGATGCCGGGGCGAGGAGGACGGGGCATGGTGCAGAAGGCCAAGATCCTCCTGGTCGATGACCGGCCGGAGAATCTGCTGGCGCTGGAGGCCATTCTCTCCGCGCTCGATCAGACGCTGGTGCGGGCATCGTCCGGGGAGGAAGCGCTCAAGGCGCTGCTGACCGACGACTTCGCGGTCATCCTCCTGGATGTCCAGATGCCCGGAATGGATGGATTCGAGACCGCCGCGCACATCAAGCGGCGCGAGCGGACCCGCGACATCCCGATCATCTTCCTCACCGCGATCAACCACGGCCCGCACCACACCTTCCGGGGTTACGCCGCGGGCGCGGTCGACTACATCTCCAAGCCGTTCGACCCCTGGGTGCTGCGCGCCAAGGTCTCGGTCTTCGTCGAGCTGTACATGAAGAACTGTCAGCTGCGCGAGCAGGCCGCGCTGCTCCGCCTCCAGCTGGAGGGCGGCAGCGGGCACGGTGGCCACGCCAAGGAGTCGGCGGGGCTGCTCGCCGAGCTCTCCGCCCGCCTCGCGGCGGTCGAGGAGCAGGCCGAAGCCCTGTCCAAACAGCTCGACGACGACTCGGCCGACGCCGCGGCCGTCGCCACCGCCGCGCATCTGGAGCGCAAGCTCACCGGGTTGCGGCGGGCCCTCGACGCGCTGGAGCCCGGCACCGGCGGACCGCCCGTGCTTCCCTCGCAGAGCTGACGCATCATCAGTCCTTCGGCGCCCGCGGTGAGCGGACGTCAGTTTCGCGCCCAGGCAAGCACGACACGAACGGGTGAGCCCGGACGCGCACGTGTCCCCCGCCGCTCACACCGGTAACCTCAGCATCATGGCCTCACGTACGTCCGGCAAAGGTTCCCAGGGCGCGGCGGGCACCGCGAAGCCGCGCGCCGGCCGTACGACTGGCGCCGCGAAGAAGGCGGCGCCCGCGAAGTCCCCTGCCAAACCCCCAGCGAAGAAGACCGCGGCCAAGAAGGCCGCGCCCGCGAAGCGCGCGCCCGCCAAGAAGACCGCGGCGAAGAAGGCGGCTCCCAAGCCCGCCCCGTCCCCGACCGGGGGCGTCTACCGGCTCGCCCGCGGACTGTGGCTCGGCCTCGCGCACGCCGTGGGGGCGATGTTCCGGGGCATAGGACGCGGAGCGAAGGGTCTCGACCCGGCGCATCGCAAGGACGGCCTGGCACTGCTGCTGCTCGGCGTGGCGCTCGTCGTCGCGGCCGGGACCTGGTCCAATCTGCGCGGGCCGGTCGGCGATCTCGTGGAGATGCTCGTCACCGGCGCCTTCGGCCGCCTCGACCTGCTCGTGCCGCTGCTGGTCGGCGCCATCGGCATCCGGCTGATCCTCTACCCGGAGAAGCCCGAGGCCAACGGCCGGATCGTGATCGGCCTGTCCGCCCTCGTCCTCGGCGTGCTCGGACAGGTCCACATCGCCTGCGGCTCCCCGGGGCGCGGTGAGGGCACCGAGGCCATCCAGGACGCCGGCGGCCTGATCGGCTGGGCCGCGTCCAAGCCGCTCGTGTTCATGATGGGCGAGGTCCTCGCCGTACCCCTGCTGGTCCTGCTCACGATCTTCGGGCTCCTCGTCGTCACCGCCACCCCCGTCAACGCGATCCCGCAGCGGCTGCGCGCGCTCGGCGCCCGGCTCGGCATCGTCGAGCCCGCCGACGACCCCGAGGCGGCCGAGGAGCCGCACGAGGAGGACTGGCGCGAGGCCGCTCCGCAGCCCGCCGGCCGCTCCCGGCGCGGCGCCCCCGGACCCGCGCAGGTGTACGACGTCGACCGGGCCGAGGAGGAGGCGCTCACCCGGCGCAGCCGCCCGCGCCGCCCCTCGGTGCAGCCCGCCTTCGACCGCCCCATGGACGCGGTGGACGTCGCCGCCGCGGCGGCCGCCGCCCTGGACGGCGCCGTGCTCAACGGAATGCCGCCCTCCCCGCTGGTCGCCGACCTGACCCGGGACGTCACCGCCGAGCGGGCCGCCGCCCTGGCCGCGGCCGCCGCCGAAGCCGCCGAGGCTCCCCCCGCCGCTCCGGTGCCGACCGCCCGCGGCGAGAAGGCCGGGCGCATCCCCGGAGCCGTACCGGATCTCACCAAGCCGGCGCCCGAGCACTCCGAACTGCCGCCCCGTGCGGAGCAGCTGCAGCTGTCCGGGGACATCACGTACGCCCTGCCCTCGCTCGACCTGCTGGAGCGCGGCGGCCCGGGCAAGACGCGCAGCGCGGCGAACGACGCCGTGGTGGACTCGCTCTCCAACGTCTTCGCCGAGTTCAAGGTCGACGCGGCCGTCACCGGCTTCACCCGCGGGCCGACGGTCACGCGGTACGAGGTCGAGCTCGGACCGGCCGTGAAGGTCGAGAAGATCACGGCGCTGACGAAGAACATCGCGTACGCCGTGGCCTCCCCGGACGTGCGGATCATCTCGCCGATCCCCGGGAAGTCCGCGGTCGGCATCGAGATCCCGAACTCCGACCGGGAGATGGTCAACCTCGGTGACGTGCTGCGCCTGGCCGCCGCCGCGGAGGACGACCATCCGATGCTGGTCGCGCTCGGCAAGAACGTCGAGGGCGGCTACGAGATGGCCAACCTGGCGAAGATGCCGCACGTCCTGGTCGCCGGCGCCACCGGATCCGGAAAGTCCTCGTGCATCAACTGCCTGATCACGTCGATCATGATAAGAGCGACCCCCGAGGACGTCCGGATGGTGCTCGTCGACCCCAAGCGGGTCGAGCTCACCGCGTACGAGGGCATCCCGCACCTGATCACGCCGATCATCACCAACCCCAAGCGGGCCGCCGAGGCCCTGCAGTGGGTCGTGCGCGAGATGGACCTGCGCTACGACGACCTGGCCGCCTTCGGCTTCCGGCACATCGACGACTTCAACGAGGCCATCCGCAACGGCAAGGTCAAGCTGCCCGAAGGCAGCGAGCGCGAGCTCAAGACCTATCCGTACCTGCTGGTGATCGTGGACGAGCTGGCCGACCTGATGATGGTCGCGCCCCGGGACGTCGAGGACGCCATCGTCCGCATCACCCAGTTGGCGCGAGCCGCCGGCATCCATCTGGTGCTCGCCACCCAGCGGCCCTCGGTGGACGTCGTCACCGGTCTGATCAAGGCGAACGTGCCCTCGCGGCTCGCGTTCGCGACCTCCTCGCTCGCCGACAGCCGGGTCATCCTCGACCAGCCCGGAGCCGAGAAGCTCATCGGAAAGGGTGACGGACTGTTCCTGCCGATGGGTGCGAACAAGCCCGTCCGTATGCAGGGCGCCTTCGTCACCGAGGCCGAGGTCGCGGCCGTCGTGCAGCACTGCAAGGACCAGATGGCGCCGGTCTTCCGGGACGACGTCACCGTCGGGACCAAGCAGAAGAAGGAGATCGACGAGGAGATCGGCGACGACCTGGACCTGCTGTGCCAGGCGGCCGAACTGGTCGTCTCCACGCAGTTCGGCTCGACCTCGATGCTCCAGCGCAAGCTGCGCGTCGGCTTCGCCAAGGCCGGGCGGCTGATGGACCTGATGGAGTCGCGGAACATCGTCGGGCCGAGCGAGGGGTCCAAGGCGCGCGACGTGCTCGTCAAGCCGGATGAGCTGGACGGGGTACTGGCCGTCATCCGCGGGGAGTCCGGGGAGTGAGACGGCGGGGGTCCGGGACCCGATCGGCGGATGCCCGGAGCACGGTCCGCGGGGGAGTCGCGGGCCTGCTCCGCCGGTGGCTCGCGCCATAACGAGACCTGGCCGAGACTCACTCGTAAGGGAACTTGGGCAACCGTTTCCCTTGGACGTACGTCAAGTTGGAGGGAGGGACAGAACGATGTCCCAGCCTCATGGCGTACAAACTGCGTCCGCCCGGTTGCCCCACCCTTTCGTACCACCCATAGACTGAACATCCAGCAGGTGGTTACACGCTCGAAAGGCGCTCTCGTGTCCATCGGCAACTCCCCCGAATCCCCCGAAGACGACCGGAACTTCCCGGCAGACGACCGGGATTCGATCGGTCGTGCTCTCCAGCAGGCCCGGATCGCCGCCGGTCTCACCGTCGACGAGGTCAGTGCCTCCACGCGCGTCCGCATCCCGATCGTTCACGCGATCGAGGAGGACGACTTCACGCGCTGCGGTGGCGACGTCTACGCCCGCGGTCACATTCGTACGCTCGCGCGCGCCGTGGGACTCGATCCCGCGCAGCTCATCGAGCAGTACGACGCCGACCACGGCGGCCGGCCCGCGCCCACCCCCGCCGCACCCCTCTTCGAGGCGGAACGCATCCGCCCCGAGCCGCGTCGCCCCAACTGGACCGCAGCCATGGTGGCCGCGATCGTCGCCGTCGTCGGTTTCGTCGGCTTCACGATGTTCAACGGGAACGACACGACGAACACCGGTGGCGCGGTGGCCGAGGGCCCGGCCCCCGACAAGAAGACCACCGCCCCCACCACGAAGCCGACCAAGACCCCGAAGCCGGTCCCCACGGGCAGCGCCATCGCGGCGGTCCCGAAGGACAAGGTCACCGTCAAGCTGACCGCGATCGACGACAAGAGCTGGATCTCGGCCAAGGCCAGCGACGGCAAGCTGCTCTTCGACGGGCTCCTCCTCAAGGGCGAGTCCAAGACCTTCCAGGACGACGAGCGCGTCGATCTGATCCTCGGCAACGCCGGCCCGATCGAGCTCTTCGTGAACGGCAAGAAGATCGAAGAGAAGTTCGAGTCGGGTGCCGTCGAGCGGCTCTCGTACACCAAGGGCGCCCCCGAGTCCGGATGACCTTCCGGGCGGCCGTCGCGCAGGTGAACCCTGCGCGGCGGGGGTACGGCCAGGACGAAGTAGTCTTGAGTCCATGCCCGAACGCCGTACCGTCGCCCTTGTCACTCTTGGCTGCGCCCGTAACGAGGTGGACTCGGAGGAGCTCGCAGGCCGCTTGGCAGCGGACGGCTGGGAGCTCGTCGAGAACGCCGAGGACGCAGATGTCGCCGTCGTCAACACCTGTGGATTCGTCGAGGCCGCCAAGAAGGACTCCGTCGACGCCCTCCTCGAAGCCAATGATCTGAAGGATCACGGCAAGACCCAGGCCGTCGTGGCCGTCGGCTGCATGGCCGAGCGGTACGGCAAGGAGCTCGCCGAGGCCCTGCCCGAGGCGGACGGCGTGCTCGGCTTCGACGACTACGCCGACATCTCCGGCCGTCTCCAGACCATCCTCAGCGGTGGCAGCGTGGAGGCCCACACCCCGCGCGACCGGCGCAAGCTGCTTCCGCTGTCCCCGGTGGAGCGGCAGCAGGCCGCCGCCGATGTCGCCCTCCCCGGCCACGGCGCCGTCGAGGCGCCCGAGAACGTGCCGACCGACCTCCCCGAGGGACTCGCCCCGGCCTCCGGCCCGCGCGCCCCGCTGCGCCGCCGGCTGGACCGCAGCCCCGTCGCCTCGGTGAAGCTCGCCTCCGGCTGCGACCGCCGCTGCTCCTTCTGCGCCATCCCGTCCTTCCGCGGCTCCTTCGTCTCGCGGCGTCCCTCCGACGTCCTCAACGAGACGCGCTGGCTCGCCGAGCAGGGCGTGAAGGAGATCATGCTGGTCTCCGAGAACAACACCTCCTACGGCAAGGACCTGGGCGACATCCGTCTCCTGGAGAGCCTGCTGCCCGACCTCGCGGCCGTCGACGGCATCGAGCGGGTCCGGGTCAGCTACCTCCAGCCCGCCGAGATGCGCCCCGGCCTCATCGACGTGCTGACGTCGACCGAGAAGGTCGCCCCGTACTTCGACCTGTCCTTCCAGCACAGCGCCCCTGACGTGCTCCGGGCCATGCGCCGCTTCGGCGACACCGACCGCTTCCTGGAGCTCCTGGGCACGATCCGGGACAAAGCCCCGACGGCCGGCGCCCGGTCCAACTTCATCGTCGGCTTCCCCGGCGAGACCGAGGCGGACTTCGCGGAGCTGGAACGCTTCATCACCCACGCCCGGCTCGACGCCATCGGCGTCTTCGGCTACTCCGACGAGGACGGCACGGAAGCCGCCACGTACGAGCACAAGCTCGACCAGGAAGTCGTGGACGAGCGGCTCGCCCACCTCTCACGGCTCGCCGAGGAGCTCACCGCCCAGCGTGCGGAGGAGCGGATCGGAGAGACCCTGGAAGTACTCGTCGAATCGATCGACGAGGAGGACGGCGTGATCGGCCGTGCGGCCCACCAGGCGCCCGAGACGGACGGGCAGGTCGTCATCACCACGGACTCGGCCGCGGGCCGGGACCTCGCTCCCGGCCGTATGGTCGTGGCGAAGGTCGTGGGAACGGAAGGCGTCGACCTGGTGGCCGAGTGTCTTTTTGAGGAGGCGGGCAGATGACCGGAGTCCCGGCATCCGCTTCGGGCGGGACCGGTAGGCCCGTGCCCGGCGGCAAGCTGGGGGTCCCCCCTCGCTCGCAGGACACAGGGGGAACCAAGGCCGTCGATCAGGCCGGCCTCTGGAACATCGCGAACATCCTCACCATGATCCGTCTGGTACTCGTGCCGGCCTTCGTGGTGCTGCTGCTCCAGGACGGCGGGCACGACCCGGTCTGGCGCGCCTGGGCCTGGGCCGCCTTCGCCGTCGCCATGATCACGGACGTCTTCGACGGCCATCTGGCGCGGACGTACAACCTGGTCACGGACTTCGGGAAGATCGCCGACCCGATCGCCGACAAGGCGATCATGGCCGCCGGACTGATCTGTCTGTCGTCGCTCGGGGACCTGCCCTGGTGGGTGACGGCGGTGATCCTCGCGCGCGAGCTCGGCATCACGCTGATGCGGTTCTGGGTGATCCGGCACGGGGTCATTCCGGCCAGTCGCGGCGGCAAGATGAAGACGCTGGCGCAGGGCACCGCGGTCGGCATGTACGTGCTGGTGCTCACCGGTCCACTCGCCACCTTGCGCTTCTGGGTGATGGCGGTGGCCGTCGTGCTGACGGTCGTCACCGCTCTGGACTATGTGCGAGAGGCGATCATCCTGCGTCGCAAGGGGCTGGCGGCGGAACGCGCCGCGAAGGCCGGCGGCGGGATGGTCGGTGCGGGCGGAGAGCCGGGCGGCGAGTCCGTTCCGGGGCAGCCCGCCACGGGGCCGGAGGCCGAGGCGCCGGAGGTACCCGGGGGTTCCGGGGCGTCCGCGAAGGGACCGGCGGCGGGGTCGGCGCGATGAAGGAAGCCGCCCGGGTGCTGGAACTGCTCGCGGAGAGTGGTCACACGGTGGCCGCCGCGGAGTCCCTCACGGGCGGCCTGGTGGCCGCGGAGCTCACCGGGGTACCCGGAGCATCGAAGAGCTTCCGCGGTTCCGTCACGGCGTACGCCACGGCCCTCAAGCGCGAACTCCTGGGGGTCGACGCGACCCTTCTGGCGGAGCGCGGAGCGGTCGATCCCGAGGTCGCGCTGCAGATGGCGGCGGGTGCGCGCCGGCGACTCGGCGCCGACTGGGGAGTCGCGACGACCGGCGTCGCCGGGCCCGAACCGCAGGACGGCCAGCCCGTCGGAACGGTGTACGTCGCCGTCGCGGGGCCCGTCGGAGCCGGGAAAGTGGCCGCATTGCGGTTGAACGGCGGCCGTGCGGAAATCCGTAGAGAGAGTGTACGGAGCGTGCTGGAACTGCTCGGCGACGAACTCTCGGGAAATGCGCGGGCACAGGATACGGAACAGAACGGGGGGAATTGATGTTTGCAGCCCTGAGTGAACACGACATCGCTCCCCGCACGGCCGCAGCGCGAGGCGGTACGGTGGGGCGTGAAGGATGCGGCTACGCGGTCCGAGGAGGGAGCCACCGATGATTCTGCTCCGTCGCCTGTTGGGTGACGTGCTGCGTCGGCAGCGCCAGCGCCAGGGCCGTACTCTGCGCGAAGTCTCCTCGTCCGCCCGAGTTTCGCTCGGCTATCTCTCCGAGGTGGAGCGGGGGCAGAAGGAGGCTTCCTCCGAGCTGCTCTCCGCGATCTGCGACGCGCTTGACGTACGGATGTCCGAGCTCATGCGTGAAGTGAGCGACGAGCTGTCGCTGGCCGAACTGGCCGAGTCTGCAGCGGCGAGCGAACCGGTGCCCGCGCCGGTACGTCGCCCGATGCTCAATTCGGTGTCGGTGACGTCGGTGGCAGGTGTGCCCACCGAGCGGGTGACCATCAAGGCGCCCGCGGAAGCGGTCGACGTCGTCGCTGCCTGACCTGAAGTGGGCGAAAGCCCCGGTTGGTGTCCTCTACGGACGCCGACTGGGGCTTTCGTCATTTTTTCTTCCGGGCGCGAATTCACGATTCTGGCCGCCTTTCGTCCAAGATGCCCGGATTCATGGGTTCGTGCCATGGTGGGGAGGAACGTACGACTGGTTGGAGATCCCGCATGTCTGTCGTCAAGAGCTCGTTGTCCGACGCCGATCTCAAGACGGTCGGCGGCGCCCTGCAAGGCGCGCTGGTCGACCTGGTCGATCTCGCCCTGGTGGCCAAGCAGGTGCACTGGAACGTGGTCGGACCGCGCTTCCGCTCCGTCCATCTGCAGCTCGACGAGGTCGTGGTCACCGCGCGTCAGCACTCCGACATCGTGGCGGAACGCGCCTCAGCGATCGGCGTGAACCCTGACGGGCGTTCCGGGACGGTCGCGGCGACGAGCGCGATCGCCACCGTGTCGGTTCCCGACGGGTGGATCAAGGACGGGAACGCCGTGGGGATCCTGGTCGACGCGCTCGGTGCCGTGGTCGGACGGATGCGGGAGCGCATCAAGGTGACCGCCGACCCCGATCCGGTCACACAGGACATCCTCATCGGCCTGACGGCCGACCTCGAGAAGCACGCCTGGATGTTCCAAGCGGAGAGTGCATAGGCGTGGCGCGGGTGCCGAGCGTGCCGCGGGCGCTGTGCTTGCCGTGCTCGGCGTGCGCCGGGTCTGCCTCCGGTGCGCCCTCCCGCCGTGTGATACGGCCGGTCTAGCGTCGACCGGAGGAGGCGGCCATGGTACGGCGACGGGTTCCGCTGGTGACGCCCGCGTGGATCGCGGGCGGGCTGGTGGCCGGCGGGCTGTGGTGGTGGGCGGTGCTGCGACTGGTGCTGGTCCCGGAGCATTCGGGGCTGGTGGAGGGGGCGGTCGCGGCCGGTGGTTGGGGGTTGAGCCTGCTGCCGGTGCATGTGACGGCGTCCGCCGCCACGGGCGGCCGGGCGAGCGACGACCGGAGGGCGGAGCGCACGGGGGGCGCACCGGTCACCACGGCATCGCGACCCCGCCGTTGGGGCGGAGGATCTGACCCGTCGTGAACGACGCCGCGTCGGAGGCGAGGTGGAGGACCGCATGCGCGATGTCCTCCGGCTCGCCCACCCGGCCCAGGGGGGAGTGGCGGGCCATGGCCGCCTCCGCCTGCTCCTGGGCGGCCGGCTCGTGGCGGTCGGTCATGGGGGTGCGGATCCATCCGGGGGCGATCGCGTTGACCCGGATACCGTGCCGGCCGACCTCCGTGGCCAGGGTCTTGGTCAGCTGCACGACGGCGGCCTTGGTGACGCTGTAGCAGAGCAGGCCCGGGCTCGCCGTGTCCATCGCGCCCGAGGCCATCGTGACGATGGAGCCGCGGGTTCGGGTCGCGATCATCGAGCGGGCCGCCTCCTGGCAGGCGTAGAGGACCCCCTTGAAGTTGACCGCGAGGACGCGGTCCAGATCCTCGTCGCGGGTGTCCAGAACGGTGCTCGTGTGCATGATTCCGGCGACGGCCGCCATCGTGTGCAGCGGGCCGGCGCTTGCGACGGCGGAGGCGAGGGCGGCGCGGTCGGTGACGTCGAGGATGTGGGTGTGCGCGGTGCCGCCCCGCTTCTCGACGAGATCCGCCGTCCCGCGGAGACCGACTTCGTCGAGATCCGCGCAGTGGACGGTGGCGCCCGCCTCCGCGAGGAGCGTGGCGGTCGCGCGGCCGATCCCGCTCGCGGCGCCGGTGACGAACGCGGTGCGGCCGGTGAGGTCGTACGCCGTGAGGGCCATGACCGGACCGTACGACCGAATCTGACGGACCGTCAATTGGTGTGCGGGGATTCTCCGGAGGGACCCTTCTGACACCCGGGGCACCAGTACGTGACGCGCTCGCCGAGCTCGGCCCTGCTGATGGGGCCGCCGCAGCGCAGGCAGGGGCGGTGCTCGCGGCCGTAGACGTAGAGATGGTGCCCGGGCCGCCGGGTCGTGGTGGTGCGGCGGTCGGGGCGGTCCTTGTTCGCTTCGAGGAGGCGACGAGCGGTGGCGACGAGCCGCTCGGGGACACCGGGCGGCAGCGCGCCGACCGGGAGCCAGGGGGTGACCGCGGCGAGGAAGGCGAGCTCCGACTTGTAGACATTGCCGATGCCCGCGAGATTCCGCTGGTCCAGGAGCGCCTCGCCGAGGGTGCGGGTGGGCTCGGCGGTGAGCCTGCGGACGGCTTCCGCCGGGTCCCAGTCCGGGCCGAGGAGGTCGGGGCCGAGATGCCCGACGACGTTCTGCTCCTCTGCCGTGCGGATCAACTCCAGGACGGGGAGGCGGTAGCCGACGGCGGTGTGCTCCTCGTTGCCGAGGATCGCCCGGATCTGGTGGGTGGGGCCGCCGCGCCAGCGCTCACCCGTGGCGTACACCTGCCATGAGCCGTCCATCCGCAGATGAGAGTGCAGGGTCAGGCCGCCGTCGAAACGGGTGAGCAGGTGCTTGCCGCGCGGCGTCACGTCCAGGACCGCGCGGCCGGTCAGATCGGCGGTGGCGAAGCGGGGCACGCGCAGATCCGACCGGGTCAGGACGCGTCCGGCGAGCGCGGAGTGCAGTCGGCGGGCGGCCTGCCAGACGGTGTCTCCTTCGGGCATGGCTCCATCATGGGTCGGCTACGGGCGCAGGCGCAGTCCTCTCGGCGTGGCGTGGAAGCCGGCGGCCTCCAACGGGCGGGCGAGAGGGGAGGTGAGGGCGGCGGAGCCGTTGACCCGCTCCACCGTGACCGTGCCGAGCGACCCCGCCAGGGCGGCCTTGGCCAGGGACTCGGCCGCCGTTCTCAGCGCGGGATCGTCCGGGTCGGTCGGCCAGGACAGCAGGGTCTTCCCGCCGCGCTCCATGTACAGCGTCAGCTCGCCGTCGACCAGGACGACCATCGAGCCGGCCTTGCGGCCCGGCTTGTGCCCGGCGCCGGTCGGCGGCTCGGGCCAGGGCAGCGCCGCCCCGTACGCGTTGGCGGGATCGGCCGCCGCCAGGACCACCGCGCGCGGGCCGGCGCCCGCCTCAGCGCCGCGGTCGCGGGCGGTCGCCGCCGCGCGCAGCCGGTCGACGGCTCCGTCCATCGCGAACTGGGCGGCGCCGAGCCCCTCCACCACATAGCCGCGGCGGGCCTGCCCGCTGTCCTCGAAGGCCGACAGGATCCGATACGTGGCGGAGAAGCCGCCCTCGACGCCCTCGGCGGCCACCGCGCCCCGGGTGACCACGCCGTGCCGGTCCAGGAGTGTGCGGGCGAGCGCGTGGGCACGGTGTGTCGGCTCCGGCTCCGCGGGCGGCAGCAGTGACCAGCGGCCGCTGACGGTGGGTGGACCGGTCCGCGAGGCGGGCCGGGCGGCCGCGGTGAGCGTGCCGTAACGGCCGCGCGGGACCGTGCGCTTGGCGCGGTGGGCCGTCGACCCCGCCGTACGGCCGGAGCCGAGGAGGGAGCGCAGCGGGGCGAGGGTGTCGTTGGTGAGCCGTCCCGACCAGGCCAGATCCCAGACCGCGTCGGCGAGCTGGGGATCGGTGACGTCCGGGTGGGTGGTGGCCCGTACCTGGTCGGCGATCTGACGGAAGAACAGGCCGTACCCGCCGGACAGGATGGTGAGCACCGACTCGTGGAGGGCGGTGGTCTCGAGCGGGTGCGGGGGCGGGAGCAGCAGGGGTGCCGCATCGGCGAGGTAGAGGGAGACCCAGCCGTCCTTGCCGGGCAGGGCGCCCGCGCCGGCCCAGACGACCTCGCCGGTCGTGGTCAGCTCGTCGAGCAGCGCGGGGGAGTAGTCCCTGACCCGGGACGGCAGGATCAGCTTCTCCAGGGCAGACGCCGGCACGGGCGCGCCCTGCAACTGCTCCACGGCGCGGGCCAGTCCGTCGATCCCGCGCAGGCTGTTGCTCCCCAGATGCTGCCACTGCGGCAGGAAGGTGGCGAGCGCGGCGGGGGCTACGGGCTCCAGTTCGTGGCGCAGCGCGGCGAGCGAGCGGCGGCGCAGGCGTCGCAGGACGGCGGCGTCGCACCACTCCTGGCCGATGCCCGAGGGGTGGAACTCGCCCTGGACGACCCGGCCGGCGGCGGCGAGGCGCTGGAGGGCGCCGTCGGTGACGGCCGCGCCGAGGCCGAAGCGGGCGGCGGCAGCGGAGGAGGTGAACGGGCCGTGCGTGCGTGCGTGGCGGGCCAGCAGATCGCCCAGGGGGTCCTTGACCGGCTCCGTGAACGCTTCGGGGACCCCGACGGGGAGGGCGGTGCCGAGGGCGTCCCGCAGCCGGCCGGCGTCCTCGATCGCCGCCCAGTGGTCGGCGCCGCCGATCCGGACCCGGATGGCCCGCCGGGCGGCTCCCAGCTCCCGGACCCAGGCGGGGTCGCCCCCGCGCTCGGTCAACTCGGCCTCGGTGAGCGGGCCGAGGACCCGCAGCACGTCGGCCACACCTTCCACGTCCTTGATCCGGCGGTCCTCGGTGAGCCACTGGAGCTCCCGCTCCAGCTCGGTGAGCACCTCCGCGTCGAGCAGCTCGCGCAGCTCCGCCTGGCCGAGCAGCTCGGCGAGAAGGCGGGAGTCCAGTGACAGGGCGGCGGCCCGGCGCTCGGCGAGCGGGGAGTCGCCCTCGTACAGGAACTGGGCGACATAGCCGAAGAGCAGCGAGCGGGCGAAGGGCGAGGGCTCGGGGGTGGTCACCTCGACCAGCCGGACGCGGCGGGACTCGATGTCGCCCATCAGCTCCTGGAGCCCGGGGACGTCGAAGACGTCCTGGAGGCATTCGCGGACGGCCTCCAGGACGATCGGGAAGGAGCCGAACTCGCTCGCCACCTGGAGCAGTTGGGCGGCTCGCTGGCGCTGCTGCCAGAGCGGGGTGCGCTTGCCCGGATTGCGCTTGGGCAGCAGCAGCGCCCGGGCGGCGCACTCGCGGAAGCGGGAGGCGAACAGCGCGGAGCCGCCGACCTGGTCGGTGACGATCTGGCCGATCTCGCCCTTGTCGAAGAGCGCGTCCGCCGCACCGATCGGGGCCTGATCGGAGTCGTACGTGGTGTCGAGGTGCCGGTCCGGGCTCACCGGGTCGTCGAGAAGGTCGAGGCCCATCAGATCGGCGTCCGGCAGACGCAGCACGATCCCGTCGTCCGCGTGCATGACCTGGGCGTCCATGCCGTACCGCTCGGCGAGGCGGGCCCCGAGGGCAAGCGCCCACGGGGCATGCACCTGGGCCCCGAAGGGGGAGTGGATGACGACCCGCCAGTCGCCGAGCTCGTCCCGGAAGCGCTCCACCAGGATCGTGCGGTCGTCCGGCACATGCCCGCAGGCCTGACGCTGCTCGTCCAGATACGCCAGGACGTTGTCCGCGGCCCAGGCGTCCAGGCCCGCGGCGACCAGCCGCAGCCGGGCGTCCTCGGCCTCCAGCGAACCGACCTCGCGCAGGAAGGCGCCCACCGCGCGGCCCAGTTCGAGCGGGCGGCCCAGCTGGTCGCCCTTCCAGAAGGGCAGCCGGCCCGGCACCCCGGGGGCGGGGGAGACCAGGACCCGGTCCCGCGTGATGTCCTCGATCCGCCAGGAGGTCGTGCCCAGGGTGAAGACGTCGCCGACCCTGGACTCGTACACCATCTCCTCGTCCAGCTCGCCGACCCGTCCACCGCCCTTCTTGGGGTCGGCGCCCGCGAGGAAGACCCCGAAGAGGCCCCGGTCGGGGATCGTGCCGCCCGAGGTGACGGCGAGCCGCTGCGCGCCCGGCCGGCCGGTGACCGTGCCGGCGACCCGGTCCCAGACCACGCGTGGGCGCAGCTCGGCGAACGCGTCCGAGGGGTAGCGGCCGGCCAGCATGTCCAGGACCGCCGTGAACGCGGACTCGGGCAGCGAGGCGAACGGCGCCGCCCGCCGGACCGTCGTCAACAGGTCGTCCACCTGCCAGGTGTCCAGGGCGACCATCGCGACCAGCTGCTGCGCGAGCACGTCCAGCGGGTTCGCCGGGATGCGCATCGACTCGATCGAGCCGCTGCGCATCCGCTCGGTGACCACGGCCGCCTGGACCAGGTCGCCGCGGTACTTGGG
The DNA here is from genome assembly GCF_042735655.1 of Streptomyces sp. NPDC059567. NCBI lineage: Bacteria > Bacillati > Actinomycetota > Actinomycetes > Kitasatosporales > Streptomycetaceae > Streptomyces > Streptomyces sp. NPDC059567. Next base: position 22,983 of record NZ_JBHWBS010000046.1, read on the forward strand.
GAACACCACGCCCGTAGAGACGGCGCCGACCTGGTGTCCGGCGCGGCCGACCCGCTGCAGGCCGGAGGCGACCGACGGCGGCGACTCCACCTGCACGACCAGGTCCACCGCGCCCATGTCGATGCCCAGCTCCAGACTGGAGGTGGCCACCACGGCGGGCAGCCTGCCGGCCTTGAGGTCCTCCTCCACCTGGGCGCGCTGCTCCTTGGAGACCGACCCGTGATGGGCGCGGGCGAGGAGCGCGGGAGCGCCCTGGGCGGCACCGGACTGGGCCATGATCTCGGCGGGCGGCGGTCCGTCGTGCGGAAGGGCCTCGCCGGTGGCGCGCTCGTACGCGATCTCGTTCAGCCGGTTGCAGAGCCGCTCCGCGAGCCGGCGGGAGTTGGCGAAGACGATGGTGGAGCGATGGGCCTGGACGAGGTCGGCGATCCGCTCCTCGACATGCGGCCAGATCGACGGCTTGTCGCCGCCGTCCGTGCCCTCGGAGGCCGGGGAGCCTCCCAGCTCGCCCATGTCCTCGACCGGGACGACCACCGACAGATCGAACTCCTTGCCGGACGGCGGCTGGACGATCTCCACCTTGCGCTGCGGGGAGAGATAGCGGGCCACCTCGTCGACGGGGCGGACCGTCGCCGACAGACCGATCCGGCGGGCCGGGCGGGGCAGCAGCTCGTCGAGACGCTCCAGGGACAGCGCGAGATGGGCGCCGCGCTTGGTCCCGGCGACGGCGTGGACCTCGTCCAGGATCACCGTCTCGATCCCGGCCAGCGCGTCGCGCGTGGCGGAGGTCAGCATCAGGAACAGCGACTCGGGGGTCGTGATCAGGATGTCCGGCGGCTTCGTGGCCAAGGCCCGGCGCTCGGCGGGCGGGGTGTCACCGGAGCGGATGCCGACGCGGACGTGGGGGGCGGGGGGGCCCGCGCCGCGCGCGCGCGCCGCGGGGGGGGCGGGTGCGCGCGGGGGGGCGGGGGGTCCCCGGCGCGCGCGCGGCGCCCCCCCCCCGCCCGTCGCGGCTCCATGCCATCGAGGAGCTCCCGATCGCCCTGGGGATGCTG
>NZ_JBHWBS010000046.1:24047-56456 GCF_042735655.1 Streptomyces sp. NPDC059567
TTGTCTCCTGGTGCGGGGGGGGCTGTGTGCCCCGCGCGGGGCGGGGGGGGGGGGGGCGCCCCCGGGCGCGGTCCCCGCCCGCGGGCCGCGCCGGCGCCCCCCGCCCGCCCCCCGACTCCTGGCGGATACCGGTCAGCGGGGAGCGGAGATTGCGCTCGACGTCGACGGCGAGCGCCTTCAGCGGGGAGACGTACAGCACCCGGCAGCGCTTCTTGGGGTCCGCGGGCGGCGGGGTGGAGGCGAGCTGGTCCAGGGAGGCGAGGAAGGCGGCCAGGGTCTTGCCGGATCCGGTCGGGGCGACCACGAGGACGTCCGAGCCCGCGCCGATGGCCTGCCAGGCACCCTCCTGCGCCGACGTGGGCGCGCGGAAGGCCCCGGTGAACCAGCCGCGGGTCGCGGGGGAGAACGAGTCGAGCGCAGACCTGACCATGCCACCCATCGTGCACCCCGTCACTGACAACCGCCCGGACCTGGGGAAACCCGCTCGATGCCGAAGCGGCCGGTGGCGCAGAATGGAGGTATGGCGAGTGGGGAGCGGGCACGGTACTGGCAGTACTCCGAGCTGCCCGGCGTCGATCTGCTGCATGCCCACTACGTCCGCAAGGCCTTCGCCCGGCACACCCACGAGACCTTCGTGTTCGCCGCCATCACGGAGGGTGTCGAGGCGTTCCACTACCGCGACGAGCTCGTGCACGCGGGGCCCGGGCAGATCGCCCTGGTCAACCCCGACACCCCGCACACCGGGCACGCGGGTGTCCCGGAGGGCTGGACCTACCGGACGATCTATCCGGACGCGGAGGTGATCCGGTCGATCGCGGCCGACGCGATCGGGCTGCGGGGGTCCGTCGGCTTCACCGAACCCGTCGTGGACGATCCGTACGCCGCGCAGCTCGTCATCGGGGTCCACCGGGCCGCCGAGGAGGGCAACGCGCTGGCCGCCGACAGCCTGCTGCGGCTGGTCACGGCGAGGATGCTGCGCAGTCACGGGGGCCGCCTGGTGTCGCCGCCGACACCGCGCTCGGCCGGCGCGAGCAACGCGGTACGCGCGCGTGCCGTCCTGGAGGAGCGGATGGCCGACCCGCCGACCCTGGAGCGTCTCGCCGCCGAGTTCGGCACCAGCCCGTTCGCCCTGTTGCGGGCCTTCCGGGAGACGTACGGGATGCCGCCCCACACCTGGCTGACGGACGCGCGCGTGCGGCGGGCGCGGCGCCTGCTGGACGCGGGCACGACGCCGGCGGAGGCGGCCGTCGCCGTCGGCTTCACCGACCAGCCGCACCTCAACCGGCACTTCACGCGAAGCGTCGGCGTCCCGCCGGGCGCGTACCAGCGCGCGCGGGGGACCGGAACGTAGAACCGGAGAGGGCACAGGAGTTCTGCGGCATGCGGGAACGCAGCGGGCGCAAGAACGTACAAGACCGCCGGCGGCCGGGGCTCGTAACGTCTCTCACGTGGCAGAACAGACAGCAACCCCAGTCATACGGGAGAGCACCAAGGCGGACTCGGCCGTCGTACGCGACGCGCTCGGGGTCGGGATCGCCGTCGGTCTCTCCGGCTTCGCCTTCGGAGTGACCTCCGCGGGATCCGGACTCAGCCTGCTCCAGACCTGCGTCCTCAGCCTGCTCGTCTTCACAGGTGCCTCGCAGTTCGCACTGGTGGGGGCGCTCGCGGCGGGCGGAAACCCGTTCACGGCCGCGGCGGGAGCGTTCTTCCTGGGCACGCGCAACGCGTTCTACGGGCTGCGGCTGTCGCAGCTCCTCGCTCTGCCGCGCGCCGCAAAGCCCTTCGCCGCCCAGTGGGTGATCGACGAGACGGCGGCGGTGGCGCTCGCGCAGCCGACGCGACGGGCCGCCCGGATCGGGTTCACCGTCACCGGGCTCACGCTCTACGTGCTGTGGAACCTGACGACCCTGCTGGGCGCCCTCGGTGCGGAAGCCATCGGCGACACCGACGCCTGGGGTCTGGACGCGGCCGGACCGGCCGTCTTCCTGGCCCTGCTCGCCCCCATGCTGAAGACGGCGACGGAGCGGTACACCGCGGGGATCGCCGTCGTCCTCGGCCTCGGCCTGCTGCCCGTCCTCCCGGCGGGCGTCCCGGTCCTGGGGGCGGCGCTCGCCGCGCCGGCCGTGCTGTGGCTGCGGGGGCGCCGGATCGGCGGGGCCGATGAGGCCGACGGGATTGATGAGACCAGTGAGGAGAACAACCGATGAGTGTCTGGATCGCGATCGGCCTCACGGCCGTCGGCTGCTACCTCGTGAAGCTGGTCGGGCTCCTCGTGCCGGCCGGCGCGCTGGAACGCCCGCTTGTCCAGCGGCTCGCCGCCCTGCTGCCGGTCGCCCTGCTGGCGGCGCTCACCGCCCAGCAGACCTTCAGCACCGACGGCGTGCTCACCTTGGACGCCCGCGTCGTGGGCGTCGCGGCGGCCGCCGTCGCCCTGGTCCTGCGAGCGCCCTTCCTGGTCGTCGTGGCCGCGGCGGTGCTGGTCACCGCGGGAGTGAGGGCCCTGGGCGGGTGACGGTCGCCCGCAGGCCTTCACCCGGTGCGCGTGGCAGGCGCGGGTCCCCCGTGCGCGATGCCGTCAGTCGATCGGGCGGCCGTGGGCGCGCAGGGTGCGCAACGCCTCGATGGTGATCATCGGACGCGCCTCCAGTGCCGTTCCCGGGGCCCATCGGCGCCAGGTGACCGGCCAGCCGCCGTCCTCCTGCTGGGCGGCGGCGAGGTGGTCCAGCGACCGCGCCATCTCCTCGTCCGTGAACCATCGGCGGGCCAAAGAGTCCGGCACGCGCGCGTACTCGTAGGGAAAGTGGTGCTCGCCCGGTGCGTACCCCGGTGCCACGGGGAAGTCGTCGAGGCGCTCGGGATCCAGGACCGCCAGCCGCTGCTCCCGCACCAGCCGACCGAGCCGGTCCGCCACCGCCTGAGCCCGCGAACGGTCCGGGACCCCGTCGAGAAAGGCGACCGCGGCCTGGATCTCGTACGGATGGGACTTCTCCAGGGACTCGACCGCAGACCAGCAGAACTCGGTGGCACGGAACAGCCAGGCGTGCCACACCTGGTTCCGGTGGAGGAGCCCGACGACGGGGCCCGTGGAGAGCAGGGCGCTGGGCGGGTCGTCGACGATCGGGACGAACGGAGCGGCGGGGTAGCCGCGCAGTGACGGATGGATCGCCGGCAATGCCCCCTCGTGCGTGGACACGTCGGTGAGGTAGCGGCAGATCCGCTCGACCCTCAGCCCGCCGCAGCGGCCGATCGAGTCGAGGATCCGCAGCGCGTGCCCGGTGTGCAGCGGCTGGCTGACGGGGCCGCGCAGATCCGGTTCGAGGGCGTGTCCGTAACCTCCGTCCTCGTTGAGGTACGCGTTGAGGGCGACCTCGACGGGTTCCGCCCCGCCGCGCAGGAAGTGATAGGCGAACCGGCGCTGTTCGAGCACGCGCGCCGTCAGCCAGATGAAGTGCTCGGCGCGCCCGAGGAGCGTCGGGCGCGGAGCCGCGAGAGGAGTTCCAGCCATGGTCCGACGGTAGGCCGCGCAGGACGTGTGACAAGACATACGGACCGGGCTGCACTCTTGGGGGCGGGATACTGGGTTCATGCGGTTGACGATTTTCTGGGAGCGGATGGCGGACCACTTCGGTGCGTCCTACGCCGAGTCCTTCGCGCGGGACCATGTGATGTCGGAACTGGGCGGCCGTACGGTGCGCGAGGCACTGGACGCCGGCTGGGAGGCGAAGGACGTGTGGCGGGCCGTCTGCTCGGCCGTCGACGTACCGGCCGACAAGCGCTGAGACCCCCGGCCGGGGCGGGATGTCCGCGCCGTACGCGAGACTGGCGGGGTGGCTCCGACTGACGACACCGACGAGACCGACAAGACGACTCCCGACGGGACCTTCGACGCGACCATCGGCGGGACCTCCGACCAGACCGTGACCGCGAGAGCCCCGGAGCCGGGGCCGGCGGTGCGCGCGGAGGTGCGCGGTGCCCCGGTGGCCGCGTCCGTGCCGTCCGTGCCGTCCGTGCCCGCCCCGTCCTCCGCGCCGGATGCCTCCCCGTCCCCCTCGGCCCAGGCCGGAGCCGGCGCGGCCGGACCACCCGCCGCCGGACCCACCTCGGCCGGATCCGCCGCGCGGATGCCCCGCTGGCTGCCGCGCGCCCTGCTGCTCGCCCTCGCGCTCTACGCCTGCTTCCAGCTCGGCAGCTGGGCCTTCCACCAGCTCATCGGGCTGCTCGTCAACATCCTGGTCGCGTTCTTCCTGGCCCTCGCCATCGAACCGGCCGTCGGGCGCATGGCCGCCCGGGGGATGCGCCGGGGCCTCGCCACGTTCCTCGTCTTCTTCACCGTCATGGCCGTCGGCGTCGGCTTCGTGGTGCTGCTCGGGTCGATGCTGGCGGGCCAGATCGTCGACATGGTCGAGAACTTCCCCAAGTACCTCGACTCGTTGATCAACTGGATGAACCAGACGTTCCACACGGAGCTGTCCCGGGTCGAGGTCCAGGACAGCGTGCTCCGCTCCGACTGGCTGCGGAAGTACGTGCAGAACAGCGCCACCGGTGTCCTCGACGTCTCCGCCACCGTCCTCGGCGGTCTCTTCAAGCTGCTGACGATCTTCCTGTTCTCGTTCTACTTCGCGGCCGACGGGCCCCGGCTGCGCCGCGCCCTGTGCTCGGTCCTGCCGCCGGCCCGCCAGACCGAGGTGCTGCGGGCCTGGGAGATCGCCGTCGACAAGACCGGCGGCTACCTCTACTCCCGCGGCCTGATGGCGCTGATCTCCGGAATCGCGCACTACATCCTGCTGGAGATCCTCGGGGTGCCGTACGCTCCCGCGCTCGCGGTCTGGGTCGGCCTGGTCTCGCAGTTCATCCCCACCATCGGTACGTATCTGGCGGGCGCGCTGCCCATGCTGATCGCGTTCACCGAGGACCCCTGGTACGCGCTGTGGGTGCTGGTCTTCGTCGTGGTCTACCAGCAGTTCGAGAACTACGTCCTCCAGCCGAAGCTGACGTCCAAGACCGTGGACATCCACCCGGCGGTGGCCTTCGGCTCGGTGATCGCCGGCACGGCGCTGCTCGGCGCCGTCGGCGCGCTGATCGCGATCCCGGCCGTCGCCACCCTGCAGGCGTTCCTCGGCGCCTATGTGAAGCGGTACGACGTCACCGACGATCCGCGCGTCCACGGCCACCGGCGCTACGGAGAGGCGGTCGTCGCCCGGCTCCAGAAGGCGCTGAACCAGCGGAAGGACCACGGACAGGGGGCGACGCCGCCCCGGGAGGAATCGCCCTCCCAGGACGGCGCCTGACCCTGCACGCCCGCCCGCAGGCCGGGCGCCCCCCGCAGGCCGGGCGCCCCCCCCCGCAGGGCGGGTGTCAGTCGCGCTCCAGCCGCACCGTCGGCAGGACCCGCTTCAGCGGGGCCGGGAGCCACCACGCGCGAGGGCCGAGCAGCTGCATCACCGCCGGCACGATCAGACAGCGGATGACGACCGCGTCCAGCAGGATCGCCACGGCCAGGCCGAGCCCGAACTGCTGGAGCATCCGGTCGGGGCTCAGGACGAAGGCCGCGAACACCACGATCATGATCGCCGCGGCGGCCGTGATGACCTTGCCCGTCGCCGCCAGACCCTCCCGGACCGCGCCCTGCGGGTCCTTGGTGCGCTCCCACTCCTCGTGGATCCGGGAGAGCAGGAAGACCTCGTAGTCCATCGACAGACCGAAGACGATGGCGAAGATCATGACGGGGATGAACGCCTCGATCGGACCGGGCTGCACCCCGAACCAACCGTGCTGGAAGACCAGGGTGATCACCCCGAGCGCCGCCCCGATGCTGATCAGGTTGAGCAGCGCGGCCTTCACCGGGATGAGCACGGACCGGAAGACGAGGAGCAGCAGGAGCGCGGAGAGACCCACGACGATCGCGACGAACAGCGGCATCCGGTCGGCGACGGTGGACGCGAAGTCCTCGGTCGCCGCCGTCGGCCCGCCGACCAGCAGATCGGCGCCGGTCTCCCGCTCCAGCGGCGGCAGGACGTCCGAGCGCAGGCGCTCGACGAGCTCCGAGGTCTCCTCGGCCTGCGGGGCCGAATCGGGGAAGGCGATGACGGTCGAGACGGAGGCGTCCTTCGTCGGGATCGGCGCGGTGGCCGCCGCGATGCCGTCGGTCTTCTCCAGGGCCTGGCGCAGGGCGACCGCCGTGCGCTCGCCGCCGCCGTCCGCGACCACGATCAGCGGTCCGTTGAAGCCGGGCCCGAACCCCTCGGCCAGCAGGTCGTACGCCTGCCTGCTGGACTTCGCCGGGGCGTCGTTGCCCGCGTCGGCGAAGCCCAGCCGCATGTCGAGCGCGGGCGCGGCGAGCGCGCCGAGCGCCGCGACGGAGACGAGCAGCGCCGCCCACGGCCGCTTCTGCACCGCCGTCGCCCAGCCGCGCCACCGGGCGCCTTCCGGGCGCGCCGACTTCGCCGCCCGCTTGGCCACCTGGCGCCGGATCCGCCGTCCGAAGATCCCGAGGAGCGCCGGGAGCAGGGTGAGCGAGGCTGCCATCGTGACCAGGACGGTCAGGGCGACGGCGAGGGCGACGCCCTGGAGCGAGCCGAGCCCGAGCGCGACCAGACCCATCAGCGCGATGATCACCGTGCAGCCCGCGAAGAACACCGTGCGGCCCGCCGCGTCGAGCGCGGTCCGGGCGGCCCGCTCGGGCTCGGCGCCGTGCAGCAGCTCGCCGCGGTAGCGGGAGAAGATCAGTAGCGCGTAGTCGATGCCGACGCCGAGACCGACCAGCATCATGATCGGCGGGGTGAAGTCCGCGACGTCGGCGAGGTGCGAGGCCAGCGCGATTAGCCCGATCGAGCTGCCGACGGCGAAGATCGCGGTGACCACCGGCAGGCTCGCGGCGACCAGGGAGCCGAACAGGAAGACCAGGATGACCAGCGCGCCGAGCATTCCCGCGCCCTCGGCCGCGCCGCCTCCGCCCTCCTCGGCGCCGCGTGCCGCGTCGCCGCCGACAGCGGCGGTCAGACCGTCGCCCTGCGCCGCGCGCACGGTCTCGATGATCTTCAGTACCTCGGTGCGGTCCGTGTTCTCCGCCTCGCCGTCAAGGGTGACGGTGGCGTAGGCGACCGTTCCGTCCCGGGAGACGGCGGCCCCGTCCTCGTACGGACTGCGGACGTCGGTCACGCCGGGGAGCCGCTCGACCTTGTCGAGGAGCCCCTCCACGCGCGCGTGCACCGTCTTCTCGCGGACGCCGTCCTCGTCCTTGACGACGATCTGCAGCGTCGCGTCCGTGGCCTGCGCAGAGCCGTGCCGTTCCAGGACGGTCCGCGCCGCCTGGGAATCGGTTCCGGGAAGCGAGAAGTCGTTGTGGTAGGCGCTGCCGGCGATCGTCGAGGCACCGGTCGCGGCGGCCACGACCACGATCCATAGCAGCACGGCGGACCAGCGGTGGCGGTACGAGAAGGCGGCCAGGCGCTCGAAGACGCTGCCCCGCCGGGTCGTCGGGGTCGGAGGGTTCGCCGGGTCGGCCGTGGGATCGGTGTCCCGCGTGACGGTCATGGTCGTGTCTCCTTCTGGGAGTTGGAGCGGCTACAGGTACGAAGGGCGGGTCACCCGGTGCCGGAATGTCCGCCAGGTCCACGCCTGGGCGGCGACGAGGAACGGGGTGACGACGAGCAGCGCGGGGACGAGGAGGGTGAGGGTCGCGCCGTCCGCCGCCTGATCGGTGAGCGGGAGCGCGCTTCCGGCGAGCAGCGGCAGCAGCCCCAGGAGGGCGGCCGTGAGGGCGAAGGACTGCCAGGGACGGCCCGTCCGCCCCACCAGCAGGCGGGCGCGTTCGTACGGGAGGCCGGTCAGCCGGAGCGTGGCGAAGCCGAGCCCGTGCGCGGCGAAGAGCGCGGCCGTGGCGAGGGCGATGAGGAGCGCCGCCGGGCCGGTGGCGGTCTCGTCCGGCGTGCCGGTGAGGAGCGCGGCCAGCAGCCAGCCCCAGGCCAGCGCGACCGTCCAACTGCCGCACACCACCGCCCCGTCGCACACCGCGCGCCAGACGCGGCCACGGCCTCGGCCGCGCGACCACAGCCCGATGTCACGGACGATCCAGCCGGTCAACAGCGGGACGAGCACCGCGAACTGGCCGGTCAGCAGCTCCCCCTCGAGATCGGGGAAGCAGCCGACGAACACACCGGCCGTGGCGATCAGCCACACCTCGTTGCCCAGGAAGAAGGGCGCGAAGGAGGCGATGACGAGCCGCCGTTCGTGATCGGTGCGGCCGAGGTACGGGGTCAGCATCCCGGTCCCGATGTCCGCGCCGGCGAGCACGAAGTATCCGGTGGCGAAGAAGGCGAGCAGGGCGATGGCGAGGGATTCCACGTCGGCTCCTCAGTAGCTCGTGGCGGGCAGGGAGTCGGCGGCGTCCTCGTCCTCGGGCCCGCCCCGGTCGTCGTGGCCGAGGCCCTCGTCGACCGGGCCCCGGCGCGCCCACCGGGCGAGCAGCCAGGCGTTGAGGACGACGAGCAGCGCGAAGAGGGTCGTGAAGACGATCAGGGAGGCACGCATGGCGCCGGGGGAGAGCTCGGAGACCGCGTCCTCGGTCTTCAGCAGCCCGTACACGACCCAGGGCTGGCGGCCCGCCTCACGGAACACCCAGCCGCTGATCATCGCGAGATAGGGCAGCGGCACCGCGGCCATCAGGGTCAGATGCCAGAGCCGGAAGCGGAAGACGACCTTCTTGAAGCAGGCCAGGATCACGCCGGCGAGGGTGAAGTACATCATCAGGCCGAAGCAGATGAGCATGACCAGACCGCCGCCGCGGGTCCACGCCTCGGAGGGTATGTAGTCGCCGGGACCGAAGCGGGTGACCATATCCGCCTGGATCCGCGCGATATCGGCCGTGTTCTGACTGAACACGGCCGATTTCATGGGCTGGAGGGTGCGCAGCGATCCCAGCTGGATGCCACCGAAGGCAGCCGTGACCATGAGGGCGGGGAAGGAGAGGAACACGCCGATCCGCAGACTCCGGCCGAAGAACTCCCGCTCGGACGTGCGCCGGAAGAGGTGGTACGCGCTCACACCCGCGACGAAGAAGCCGGCCGTCAGCAGCGCCCCGGCGAAGACGTGCCCGAAGGCGAGCAGCGCCGAGGGGTTGGTCAGCACGGCCACCGGGTCGTCCAGGACCAGCTTGCCGCCCTCGGTCCGGTGCCCGACCGGGTTGTTGAGGAAGCCGTTGGAGACGAGGATCCAGTACGCGGAGACGTACGCGGTCAGCGTGACGACCCAGATCATCGCCAGATGCACCCACCGGTTGAAGCGGTGCCAGCCGAAGATCCACAGACCCAGGAACGTCGACTCGACGAAGAACGCGACGATCGTCTCGACCGCGAGCGAGGCGCCGAAGACATTGCCCGCGTAGTGCGTGAGTCCGCTCCAGCTCATGCCGAACTGGAACTCCATCACGATGCCGGTGACGATCCCGACCGCGTAGTTGATGACGTACAGCTGGCCCCAGAACCGGACCATGCGCGCGTGCAGAGGCTTCCGTCCGATCGTCGCCACGGTCTGGACGACGGCGACGACGGTCGCGAGCCCCAGGGTGAGGGCGACGAAGAGGAAGTGGCCGCCCGCCGTGAGGGCGAACTGCAACCGGGCGAGATCGAGGACGTCTGGATTCACGCAGCCAGCGTCGGCGTACGGCTACCGGGACGGCGTCGCCCGGCGGTGGACAGTGCGTGTACCCCCGCGGTTGCGCCGCCCCACGCGCGCGTACCCCAGGAGTTGCGCCCACGCGTGCGTGCCCCCTAGGGGGCGGTGGTCAAGCCCGGGGTTCGGGGGACTCCTCTGTCACCCCAGCCAGCCGGGCGTGATCATCCCCGACTCGTACGCCAGGATCACCAGCTGCGCCCGGTCCCGGACGTCGAGCTTGGTCATGATCCGGCTGACATGCGTCTTCGCGGTCGCCGGGGACAGGACGAGCCGCTGAGCGATCTCGTCGTTGGAGAGCCCCGCGCCCACCAGGCCCATCACCTCGCGCTCCCGCTCGGTGAGTGCGTTCAGGCGCGGGCTGGGGTCCGGCTGCTTCGAGCGGCCGGCGAACTCCGCGATCAGTCGGCGGGTCACGGCCGGGGCGATCAGCGCGTCGCCGCGTGCCACCACCCGTACCCCGTGCAGCAGCTCCATGGGCTCGGTGTCCTTCACGAGGAAGCCGCTCGCTCCGGCGCGCAGCGCTCCGTAGACGTAGTCGTCGACGTCGAAGGTGGTCAGGATCACCACCTTGACCTCTTCGAGCCGGGCGTCGGCGGTGATCCGGCGGGTGGCCTCCAGACCGTCCAGGCCCGGCATACGGATGTCCATGAGGACGACGTCCGGGCGCAGTTCGCGGGCGAGCGTGATCGCCTGCTCGCCGTCCCCGGCCTCCCCGACCACCTCGATGTCGTCCTCGTCGGCCAGGATCGAGCGGAAGCCCGCCCGGACCAGTGTCTGGTCGTCTGCGAGTACGACGCGGATCATCGAGGGTCCCCCTTGGACGTGGTGGTCGTGGATGCCGGAGCCTCGACCGGCAGCCGGGCGTCGACCCGGAAGCCTCCGGCGGTGCTGCGCACGGTCAGATCGCCGCCGAACGCCCGGGCACGCTCGGCCATACCGCGGATGCCGCTCCCCAGGGGCTGCTCCTCCGGAGCCCCCTCGCCGTCGTCCTCGATCCGCAGACGCAGCTCGTCCGCATGCCAGTCGAGCGCGATCGTGGCGGTACGGGCCCCGGAATGCCGGGTGACGTTGGTCAGCGACTCCTGCACGATCCGGTACGCGGCGAGATCGACCGGCGGCGCCAGCGGAACGGGCGTCCCGGTCAGCTCCGTACGGACGTCGAGGCCGGTGCTCCTCGCCCGCTCCACCAGTTCGCCGAGCAGGGCGAGCCCGGAGGTCGGCGAGGTCGGCGCGGCCTCGTCGGCCTGGCGCAGCACGCCGAGCGTCGCGCGCAGCTCGCGCAGCGCGTCCTTGCTGGTGGCCTTCACGGCCTGCAGCGCCTCCTCCGCCGCGGCCAGCGCGACATCGGGATCCGGCTTCTTGCCGAGCCGGTGCAGCACCGCACCGGACTGGACGTTGATGAGCGAGATGCTGTGGCCGAGGACGTCGTGCAGCTCCCGGGCGATCCGCAGCCGCTCCTCGGTGGCGCTCTGCCGGGCGCGCGCCTCCTGCTCGCGCTCGGCCGCGAGCGCCCGCTGCTCCACCTCGCGCAGATAGGCGAGCCGGGTCCGCTGGGCACGGCCGACGGCGACCAGGCTGATGAGCCAGCCGGCCAGCATCGCGAGCGAGGTGTCATCGATCTGACGGTGTCCGGGCGACTGACGGATCTCGCCGAGTCCGACGGCGAGCAGCGTGACGGCGGCGAGCGCGACGGCTGCGGCGAAGCGGCCCTCGGCGGCCGTGGTGTAGAGCGCGAGCGCGAAGGCGATCATCAGGGGCCCGTCCTGCGCGGACACGGGGTAGTAGGCCATGCAGGCGAGGAGCGTGACGACCGCGACGGTGACGGGAGCCCGGCGCCGGAAGCAGAGCGCCCCGCACCCGACCGCGATCAGCGCCCAGCCGACGGCGGTACGGCCCGCCGGCTCGTCCGCGTACTGAGCGGACACCAGCGTCCAGACGACCACGACGAGGGTGACGACCAGCGCCACGACGACATCGGCGGCCCGCGGCGACATTCGGCCGCGTCGGACGCGGAAGGGGAGGGCCATGTCAGGAAGGATAGGCGGGTGCGGCAGGCCCTGCGTGGTGCGCTTGACACTGAAATCGAACATGCATTCTTATGGGATTCCGGCCCTTGGAATCGCGGGGTTGTGGGCGAGTTATCCACAGGTCGGAGGGACGGCGGGGCCCGTTGTCAGTGGCAGGGGTTAGCGTCTTTCACATGAAGCGATCGACTCAAGCAAACCGGGTGGAACCCATGGCAGGTACCGACCGCGAGAAGGCCCTCGAAGCCGCGCTCGCTCAGATTGAACGGCAGTTCGGCAAGGGCGCCGTGATGCGCATGGGCGACCGCACCCAGGAGCCGATCGAGGTGATCTCCACCGGCTCGACCGCCCTCGACGTCGCCCTCGGCGTCGGCGGCCTGCCGCGCGGCCGTGTCGTGGAGATCTACGGCCCGGAGTCCTCCGGCAAGACGACCCTGACCCTGCACGCCGTCGCCAACGCGCAGAAGGCCGGCGGTCAGGTGGCGTTCGTGGACGCCGAGCACGCCCTCGACCCCGAGTACGCCAAGAAGCTCGGCGTCGACATCGACAACCTCATCCTGTCCCAGCCGGACAACGGTGAGCAGGCCCTCGAGATCGTCGACATGCTCGTCCGCTCCGGCGCCCTCGACCTGATCGTCATCGACTCCGTCGCCGCGCTCGTCCCGCGTGCGGAGATCGAGGGCGAGATGGGCGACTCGCACGTGGGTCTGCAGGCCCGCCTGATGAGCCAGGCCCTCCGGAAGATCACCAGCGCGCTCAACCAGTCCAAGACCACCGCGATCTTCATCAACCAGCTCCGCGAGAAGATCGGCGTCATGTTCGGCTCGCCGGAGACCACGACCGGTGGCCGCGCCCTGAAGTTCTACGCCTCGGTGCGCCTCGACATCCGCCGCATCGAGACCCTCAAGGACGGCACGGACGCGGTCGGCAACCGCACGCGCGTCAAGGTCGTCAAGAACAAGGTCGCGCCGCCGTTCAAGCAGGCCGAGTTCGACATCCTCTACGGCCAGGGCATCAGCCGCGAGGGCGGCCTGATCGACATGGGCGTGGAGCACGGCTTCGTCCGCAAGGCCGGCGCCTGGTACACGTACGAGGGCGACCAGCTCGGCCAGGGCAAGGAGAACGCCCGTAACTTCCTGAAGGACAACCCCGACCTCGCCGACGAGATCGAGAAGAAGATCAAGGAGAAGCTCGGCGTCGGGGTCAAGCCGGAGGCCGCGTCGGCCGAGGCGGCCACGGGCGCCGCGGGTGGCACGGAGCCGGCGGCGACGGACGAGGCGGCCAAGGCTGCCCCGGCGGCCAAGGCCACCAAGGCGACCAAGGCCCCGGCGGCCAAGAGCTGACGCTGTGACCGGTCGCACCGAATGGCCGGGCGACAGTTCCGACTCGTCGAGGGCCGAGAAGGAACTGTCGCCCCAGGATCCGGCTGAGCGGGCGCGGGCGATCTGCCTGCGCCTGCTCACCGGGACCCCCCGCACGCGCAAGCAGCTCGCCGACGCTCTGCGCAAGCGCGAGATCCCCGACGAGGTCGCCGAGGAAGTCCTCTCGCGCTTCGAGGACGTGGGGCTGATCGACGACGCCGCCTTCGCGGACGCCTGGGTGGAGTCCCGGCACCACGGGCGCGGACTCGCCCGCCGGGCCCTCGCCCGCGAGTTGAGGACCAAGGGCGTCGACCCCTCGCTGATCCAGGAGGCCGTGGGGCAGCTGGACTCCGAGCAGGAGGAGGTCACCGCGCGCGAGCTCGTCGACCGCAAGCTCCGCGCCACCCGCGGCCTCGACCGGGACCGCAGGCTGCGGCGCCTCGCGGGAATGCTCGCCCGCAAGGGATACCCGGAGGGCATGGCCCTCCGCGTCGTCCGACAGGCCCTGGAAGAAGAGGGCGAGGACACGGAGGGGCTGGACGAGCCCTTCTAGCCGGCTCGTGTGTGGCGGGGCAGCCCGCACGTGGGGGAGCCACCGGCCGGTATGCGGCGGGAGCCGGTTCGCACACGACGCGGCGCCGCCGGCCGTACGCGACGGTGCCACCTGGTCGTATGCGGCGGGGAGCCAGTCCGCATGTGACGGTGCCACCAGCCGCACCAGCCGCACCAGCGGGCGTCCGCGACGGTGCCATCAGTCGTACGCGGAGCTACCCCCTCGGCGCCGGCAGCAGTACCGGCAAGCCCGCCGCCTTCCATGCCTGGAAGCCGCCGATCACGTCGGTCGCACGGTGCAGACCCAGCTGCCGCAGCGACGCGGCCGCCAGCGAGGACGCGTACCCCTCGTTGCAGAACACGACCACCCGCAGGTCGTGGCTGTTCGCCTCCGCCGCGCGATGGCTGCCCAGCGGGTCCAGCCGCCACTCCAGCTCGTTGCGCTCCACGATCAGCGCGCCGGGGACCAGCCCGTCCCGCTCGCGCAGCGCCGCGTACCGGGTGTCCACCAAGAGCGCGTCACCCGCCTCGTACGCCTCCTGGGCCGCACGGGGATCGATCCGGTCCAGACCGGACCTGACCCGCTCCAGCAGCTCGTCGATTCCCACCCGTTCGGTCTCGTTCCGCTCGCTCACTGCCAGTCCTCCGGACCCTCGACCTGCTCAAGACGGAGCACCGCGCCCGACCGGCTGAAGCGCCGGATCAGCGGGAGCGGTGGATAGTACGCATGCACCGACACGGCATGCGCGTCACGGGACTCGTTGAGCACCTCGTGCACATGGTGCTGTCCGAAGGCGCGCCCCCTGCCCGCCGGCAACAGGCGTTCGCGGTCGACCCCGTCGGCCAGTTCCAGGGTCTTCCAGCCGCTCGAAGGCAGCCGTACCGCCAGCGAGTTCTCCTTCAGGGTGCCGCGCGCCGTGGTGAAAGCGCCCTGCGACTCGGCGTGGTCGTGCCAGCCGGTGCCCGTCCCGGGCGGCCAGCCGATCAGCCACGCCTCACTGCCACCGGGGCCGTCGAGCCGTACCCACGTACGCCCCTCCGGGTCGAGCGGGAGCGAGTCGATCAGTTCGGTGTCGGCGGCGGTACGGCGGACGAAGTCCAGAAGGTCGGCGGCGGTGGGTGCGGAGGGGCCGGAGGAGACAGCAGGGGGCGCCGGAGGCGCGGAGACATGCTGGGGCACGGAAGACCGTCCTGAGGTTCGCGGAAGAAGCGCGCGACAGGTACGCCGACGTCAGCGGCGAAGGGCACGCGAGGGGAGAGGCGAATTCAGCAGGACGGGCGACACACGCAGCCCGCGTAGCGGACGAGGTCCATATGGACCCTCCGCCACAGGCGCACATCGGTGTCGGTCACGCTCCGGAGTACACCATGTGCGCCCACGAGGGTCAATTGATGTCCGCCGTGCGGTCGCTCTTCTTGGACAGCGGCTTGGGCATGGGCTTGGCGATGGCCTCGGACGCCGGCTTCGCGACGGGCCCCGACACGGACG
This sequence comes from Streptomyces sp. NPDC059567, assembly GCF_042735655.1. Classification (NCBI taxonomy): domain Bacteria; kingdom Bacillati; phylum Actinomycetota; class Actinomycetes; order Kitasatosporales; family Streptomycetaceae; genus Streptomyces; species Streptomyces sp. NPDC059567. The sequence goes on from NZ_JBHWBS010000046.1 coordinate 39,146, forward strand.
CGGGGGTGTTCTTCGGCGCCGGCCCGGCCTTGGGCGCGGTCCTGGGCGCCGGCTCGGCCGCCTTACCGCCCCGGGTCGCGTCCGCGGCCGCGTACAGCTCATCCGGCCGGACCCCGGGGAACGAGGCGACCAGATGACCATCGGGCCGTACCAGCAGGACGGTATGGGCCGCGGCACCCGGATACGCCTCCGTCACCAGCAACTCCGCCTTCACCGGCAGAGCCCCTACCGCCTCCACGAGGCGGGGCATCACGCCCGCGCTCATCCAGTGCCGTCGGTCCCACACACCCGTTCCGGGCGCGACCAGGACCACCAGGAGCCGCCCCTGCCCGAGCCGGTCCCGGAGCCGTACGGTCGTGCCGTCCGGCGCGGTCACCCGGACGTCCTCGACCGGTGCGCCCTCATCCGTACCCACCGCTACCTGGGACACACCGGCGTCCTGGGGTGCGAGGGGGGAGTGCGGGTACGCGGGGGGCGCGCCCAGCGGGCCGCGCCCCAGATGGCCGTCCGTCAGCAGGCTGTCGTGGCTGCGCGTGCCGCCCGAGAGGTACGTCCGCAGCCCCCCGCCGCCCCGCAGCACGGGCAGAGACTGGTCGGCGGCCCGCAGCCGGGAGGCCACGGCCGCCCGCCGCTCGCTCTGGTAACTGTCGAGCAGCGTGTCGGAGGCCCCGTGGTGCCAGGCGTACGCGAGCTTCCACGCCAGGTTGTCGGCGTCCCGCAGCCCCTCGTCGAGGCCCTGGGTGCCGACCGCACCGAGCAGATGGGCGGCGTCGCCCGCGAGGAAGACCCGGTCCACCCGCCAGCGCCGCGCGAGCCGGTGGTGCAGCGTGTGGACGCCGGTGTCGATCAGCTCGTACGGAGGCGTCTCCCCGCCGCACCAGCCGGCCAGCGTGTCGCGGATCTTGGCGACGAGCGCGTCCGGGGTGACGAGGTCACCGCGCGGCGGCAGCAGCCAGTCGATCCGCCAGACGCCGTCCGGCAGCGGCCGTGCCGTGACCTCCTCGCCGCCACCCCGCCACGGCGGCTGGCGGTGCAAGAGGGCCTCGCCCGGCCAGGGGAGTTCGGTGCGCAGCGCGGCGACGGCGTGCCGCTCCACCGCCGTACGCCCGGGGAAGCGGATGGAGAGCAGCTTGCGCACCGTGGAGCGGGCGCCGTCGCAGCCGACCAGATGGCTGCCGCGCCACCAGGTCCCGCCGGGACCGCGGGTGTGCGCGGTGACACCGCTCGCGTCCTGCTCGATCGTGTCCAGCCGGGCCTCGGTGACGAGCTGGATGAGCGTCTGCCCGGCGATCGCGTCGCGCAGTCCTCGCGCGAGGGCGTGCTGCGGGATGTGCAGGGGAGCGGCCGGGCCCTCGCCGTCACTCTCCGTACCGCCGAGACCGAGGTTCAGCTCGATGTGCCTCATCTGTTGCTTGCGACGCAGTGAGCGCCAGCCGACCCAGCGGACCCCTTCGTCACGGAGGGTGGCGCAGCCGAGCCGCTCGACCATGGCCGCCATGTCGGCGCGCAGCACGACCGTGCGGGCGGGGCGGGGTTCCTCCTTGCCGGGCCCTTCGTCGAGGACGACGCTGGGCACGCCCTGCGAGGCCAGGGCAAGGGAGAGCGCGAGGCCCACGGGCCCCGCGCCGACGATGATCACCGGGTCCACGGCGCGGCTCCTGAAGGCCGTTCGGTCATGCGGGTAGCACAGCGAAGTGTGGCGCGAGCCCGGTGCGTGATCACAGAACGTATGCAACCCATTGCGGGTGCTTGCGTCAAGCGACGGGGGCAGCGGCGCGACCGCCACTGCCCCCGGATGATGTCACATACTGTCAGTTCTTCGTGATACCAGGCCCGTCGGCGCCGCCCGCGCCGCCGGCCGTGTTCCCGAAAGCCTGCCCGGCGTCAGCGGTGAGCACGACCTCCTTGGCCGCGGCGTCGGGGGCGAGGATCCCGGTCTTGGCCCGGCGGCCCCGCTTCTCGATCCAGGTGGCGAGCGCGGAGAGCGCCAGACAGAGCGCGATGTAGATGGCGCCGAAGACGACGATCGTGGAGACGTACGGGTACTGACCGTTGACCTGCGTGTTGGAGGCGATCAGGCGGGCCGAGTACAGAAGCTCGGGGTAGAGGATCACGAAGCCGAGCGAGGTGTCCTTCAGGGTGACCACCAGCTGGCTGATGATCGTCGGCAGCATCGACCTGACGGCCTGCGGCATCAGGACGCTCATCATGACCTGGGACTTGCTCATGCCCAGGGCGTACGCGGCCTCGCGCTGCCCCTTCGGCACGGCGTTCACGCCGGCCCGGAGCACCTCGGCCTGGACGCAGCCGTTGTAGATCGACAGACCGATGGCCAGCGCCCACAGCGAGTAGTCGATCAGGAAGGCGAACCACACCGCGAAGATCGTGATCAGCAGCGGGATGGAGCGGAAGACCTCGATGAAGACGGTGGCCACCACGCGGACCGGCGTGTGGTCGGAGAGCCGGGCCACGGCCAGCAGCACACCGAGGACGAGTGAGCCGACGGCCGCGAGGCCGAACGCCTTGAGGGTGGCGACGAGCGCGTCGGCGATGTTCTGCCGGATGCCCGCGTAGTTGAAGATGTCCCACATCGCGGGGTCGAGGTGCCCCTTGTCGGCCAGCCTGACCACGCTGACGGCGAGGAGCGCGATGATGGCGAGGGTGCCCACGACTGCGTAGATCCGGTTGCGGACACGCGCCTTGGGGCCCGGGGTGTCGAAGAGAACGCTGGCACTCATCGGGCGACCTCCATGCGGCGCTCAAGGAGACGGAAGATCCCGCTGATGGTGAAGGTGACGACGAGGTACGCCAGGGCCACCCACAGGAAGATGGCGCCGATGGCGTAGCCCTGCTCGCTCGTCAGCGTCTGCCAGCCGAAGAGTTCGGTGACGCTGAACGCGCCCGCGATGGCCGAGTTCTTGGTGAGCGCGATGAAGATCGAGCTCAGCGGGGGCAGTACGGTCCGGGTGGCCTGCGGCAGCACGATCATCCGCAGCGTCTGCGAGAAGGTCATGCCGAGCGATCGGGCGGCCTCCGCCTGCCCGATCGGCACCGTGCTGATGCCGGAGCGGACCGCCTCGCAGATGAACGCGGAGGTGTAGAAGCCCAACGCGAGCGAACCCAGCACGAAGGGGCTCATGCCCGGGAACAGGATCTCCGGGACGACGAAGAACGAGACGAGGAAGAGCAGCGTCAGCGGGGTGTTGCGCAGCAGCGTCACCCAGGCGGTTCCGAAGAAGCGCAGCGGGGGGATGGGCGAGACCCGGAAGCCGGCGATGACGATGCCGAGGACCAGCGCGATGACCGAGCTGACGGCGGTGATCGACACGGTTCCTATGAAGCCGTCGCGGAACTCCGGGAAATGGTCGAGCAGTACGTTCATGAGGTCTCCGCGTCGGCGGTCAGCGGCCTACGGACAAGGCGGACGGGCATGGCAGGGGCGGGCGTGCGCGCGCAGGGGGAGCGGCGCCCCGTACTCCCGTACGGGGCGCTCGACTTCAGGCGTGGATCAGTAGCGGACGAGCGCCGGCGGCTCGGTGTAGGTGGAGCCGGACAGACCCAGAGTCGCCTCGTAGATCTTCTTGTACGTGCCGTCCTTGATGTTCGCCTCGAGGATGTCGCTGATCTTGTCGCGCAGGACCTTGTCGTCCTTGTTCATGCCGACGCCGTAGGGCTCCTCGGTGAACGGCTTGCCCACGACCTTGAGCTTGCCGGCGTTGGCGGCGGCGTAGCCCTTGAGGATCGCGTCGTCGGTGGTGACGGCGTCGACCTGCTTGGTGAGCAGCTGCTGCACGCAGTCGGAGTACTTGCCGAGCTCGACGGTCTGGGCGCCGTACTCGGGCTTCTTGATCTCCTGCAGCGGGGTGGAGCCCGTGATGGAGCAGACCTTCTTGCCCTTGACGGACTGCGGGCCGGTGATCGAGGTGTCGTCCTTGCGGACCAGGAGGTCGGCGCCGGCCTTGTAGTACGGGCCCGCGAAGCCGACCTGCGCCTTGCGCTTGTCGTTGATCGTGTACGTGCCGACGTAGTAGTCGATCTTGCCCGCCGAGATCGTCGACTCACGGGACTTGGAGTCGATGGTCTCCCACTCGATCTTGTCCTCGGTGAAGCCGAGACCCGCCGCGATCATCTTGGCGATCTCGACGTCGAAGCCGGACCGCTCCTTGGTGGCCTGGTCCTCGAAGCCCAGGTACGGCTGGTCGGCCTTGGAGCCGATCAGCAGCTTGCCGCGCTTCTGCGCGTCCTTGAAGGTGGGCGACTCCAGCTTCACATCGGTGGCGACGATGTACTTGGGGAGCTGGGGGGCGCTCGAGTCGCCGGGCTTCACGGCGGGCTTGTCGCCGGCCGAGCCCTCCTTGCCACCACAGGCGGTCGCGGTGAGCGCGAGAACGGCGACGGCCACGGCCGCGGACTTGCGGAGCTTCATGGTGAACATCCCTTGGTTCGTGGGTTGTTGGTCGGCAGGGTGAATCATGGGGGCTGACCGTCGTCAGTGGTGCAGGATTTTCGAAAGGAAGTCCTTCGCCCGGTCGCTGCGCGGGTTGCTGAAGAACTCGTCCGGCGTGGCCTGCTCGACGATCTTGCCGTCCGCCATGAACACCACGCGGTTGGCGGCGGAGCGGGCGAAACCCATCTCGTGGGTGACGACCACCATCGTCATTCCGTCGCGCGCCAGCTGCTGCATGACCTCGAGGACCTCGTTGATCATCTCGGGGTCGAGCGCAGACGTCGGCTCGTCGAACAGCATGACCTTCGGGTCCATCGCCAACGCCCGTGCGATCGCCACGCGTTGCTGCTGACCGCCGGAGAGCTGCGCCGGGTACTTGTCGGCCTGCGTGCCGACACCCACCCGGTCGAGCAGCGCGCGGGCCTTGGCCTCGGCCGCCCCCTTGACGGTCCTGCGGACCTTCACCTGCCCCAGCATCACGTTCTCGAGCACGGTCTTGTGCGCGAAGAGGTTGAACGACTGGAACACCATGCCGACGTCGGCGCGAAGCCGGGCCAGCTCCTTGCCCTCCTGGGGCAGCGGCCGGTCGTCGATGGTGATGGTGCCGGAGTCGATCGTCTCCAGGCGGTTGATCGTGCGGCACAGCGTGGACTTACCGGACCCGGAGGGTCCGATGACGACCACGACCTCGCCACGGGCGATGGTCAGGTCGATGTCCTGGAGCACATGCAGCGCGCCGAAGTGCTTGTTCACGTTGGACAGCACGACCAGGTCGCCCGCCGCCGCTACGGCGTCTTCCGAGCCCTTGGTCACTGACACTCCGCTCATCGGCTCTTGCTCCGTCCTCCTCGGTTGGGGAGGACACTAGGCACGCGGTGCTACCAGCGTCATTACATCTGAGCGGAAATTGAGGATAACGATACGGCCGCATCCGGACACACTGCGTGAAGAGGACGCCCGGTGGCGTACCGGGTGCATAACAGAAACCCCGGGGTAACAGGGGGACACTTGACTGTGACGGCGACCATCGGCGTTCATGCGTTGGTACACCCTGGTACACAGATAGCCATCACCGTCACACGATCACGAAGCCACCGGAGGGGGGCCATGAGACTTCTGCTCGTCGAGGACGACGACCACGTCGCCGCGGCCCTGTCCGCCGTACTGGCGAAGCACGGGTTCACGGTCACGCACGCCCGCAACGGCGAGGAGGCGCTGCAGGCGGTCCTGCCCGCCGCGCACGGAGAACGCCCTTCGTACGGAGTGATCCTGCTCGACCTCGGCCTGCCCGACCAGGACGGGTACCAGGTCTGCGGCCGGATCCGTAAGCTCACCGCCACTCCCGTGATCATGGTGACGGCGCGGGCCGACGTGCGCTCCCGCATACACGGACTCAATCTCGGGGCCGACGACTACGTGGTCAAGCCGTACGACACCGGCGAACTGCTCGCTCGGATCCACGCGGTCAGCCGACGTACGGCCGGTGGAGACGAGTCCGGCGCGGCCGGCGACGACGCGGCCCTGCGGCTCGGCGCCGTCGTCATCGAGCTGCCCACGCGCCGGGTAAGCGTCGACGGCGCCCCCGTACAGCTCACCCGCAAGGAGTTCGATCTGCTGGCCCTGCTCGCCCAGCGGCCCGGTGTGGTCTTCCGGCGCGAACAGATCATCAGCGAGGTCTGGCGCACCAGTTGGGAAGGGACCGGCCGCACGCTCGAGGTGCACGTCGCCTCGCTGCGCTCCAAGCTGGCGATGCCCGCCCTGATCGAGACCGTGCGTGGCGTCGGCTACCGCCTGGTCGTCCCTGCCGCGTAGCCGCCCGGGTCACACGTGCGCACTCGACTTCTCCCGCTCCTCCTCGTCCTGATGGCCGGGGTGCTGCTCGCCCTCGGCTTCCCGCTCGCCGCCAGCCTGGCCGCGGCCGAGCAGCAGCGGGTGATCGTCGACCGGCTCGACGACGCGGCGCGGTTCGCCGCGCTCGCGCAGTTCGTCAGCGAGACCGACCCGGGAATCGACGAGCGCCGTACGACCCTCCGCGGCGAACTCGACAGCTACCACGACGTGTACGGCATTCGTACCGGCATCTTCTACCGCGACTACCGGGCCATGGCCGCGGCGCCCTCGGACTGGGGCGTACCCGAGGAGGGGGAGGGCCGTCGCGCGTTCCAGGAGGCGCTGCTCGGCCGCCGCAGCCACGACCCGCCGCAGGTCTGGCCCTGGCAGCCGAACGCCCGCCTCATCATCGCCTCGCCCGTCGTACGGGACGGGGACGTCGTCGCCGTCGTGGTCACCGACTCGCCCACCGGGCAGCTGCGTTCGCGCATCCTGCACGGCTGGCTGATCATCGCCGCGGGCGAGTTCGCCGCGATGCTGCTCGCCGTCGGCGCCGCCTTCCGGCTCACCGGCTGGGTGCTGCGACCGGTCCGGGTCCTGGACGCCGTCACCCACGACATCGCCACCGGTCGGATGAACTCCCGGGTGGCCGAGGCGGGTGGACCGCCCGAACTGCGCCGGCTGGCCCGCTCGTTCAACGAGATGGCCGACAACGTCGAGGACGTGCTGGAGCAGCAGCGGGCCTTTGTCGCCGACGCCTCCCACCAGTTGCGCAACCCGCTCTCCGCGCTGCTGCTGCGCATCGAGCTGCTCGCCCTCGAACTGCCCGAGGGGAACGAGGAGATCGCCTCCGTACGCACCGAGGGCAAGCGGCTCGCGCAGGTCCTCGACGACCTGCTGGACCTGGCGCTCGCCGAGCACGCGGCCGCGGACCTGCGGTTGACCGACATCGGCGCGCTGGCGGCCGAGCGGATGTCCGCCTGGCGGCCGCTCGCCGAGGAGAAGGGCGTACGGCTGAGCGGCGAGCGGCGCGCCGTGACGGCGTGGGCGGACCCGGTGGCGCTCTCCAGCGCGCTCGACGCGGTGATCGACAACGCGCTGAAGTTCACGCCGGCGGGCGAGGAGGTGTCCGTCGCCGTCGCGTCCGGTGGAGACACCTGCACGATCGTGGTCGCGGACCACGGCCCCGGGCTGACGAGCGAGGAGCTCGAACGGGTCGGCGACCGCTTCTGGCGCAGCAACCGCCACCAGAACATCAAGGGCTCGGGCCTGGGCCTGTCCATCTCCCGCGTCCTGCTGGCGGCGGGGGGCGGCTCGATCGCGTACGCACCTAACGAGCCCCACGGGCTACGGGTGACGGTCACGGTGCCGAGGACGGGGCCGCAGGGGCGGTGAGCGTGCTGGGGGCCGTCTGAGGGTTACTCGACGGCTTCACGGAGCTTTACGGCTTCATGGAGCTTTGCGGCGTCATGGAGCTTTGCGCCCTACGGCTTCATGGAGCTTTGCGGCGTCATGGAGCTTTACGGCTTCCGGAGGCTTACGGCTTCACGGAGCGGTAGTAGCGCTGGGCGCCCTCGTGCAGGGCCAGGGGCTCCGTGTAGATGGCGGTCCGCAGATCCACCAGCTGGGCGGGGTGCACCTGGCCGCCGATCCGGTCCCGGCTTCTGATCACCGTGCGGGTGAAACCCTCCACGAGCGACGAATCCGACGCGTCGGTGGTCACCAGAAGGTTCGCCACCGCGAGCGTCTCCACCGGCTGTCCGTCCTGCGCACGGGCGTAGGCGTCGGCCGGGATGACGGCGGAGCGGTAGTGGCGGTTCGACTCGCCGACGTCGTGCAGGTTGTCGATCAGCGTCGCGTCCAGCGGAACGAGCCGTACCGGAAAGCGCTCGGAGAGCGCCTGGACGGCTTGGGTAGGCAGACCGCCCGACCAGAAGAACGCGTCCAGCTCTCCGCGCTCCAGAAGGCCCGGCATCGTGTCGATGCCGGCCGACACCGGCTCGATGTCGACGTCGGGGGTGAGGCCGCCCGCCGCGAGGACGCGGTCCGCGATGAGCCGGACCCCGGAGCCCTCCTGACCGACGCCGACCCGCAGCCCGCGCAGGTCGGCGACCGACCGCACGGGGGCGTCCTTGCGGACGACGAGCTGTACGTAGTCGTCGTAGAGGCGCGCGCAGCCGCGCAACTGCTCGAAGCCGGGCTTCCGGTCCCGCTGGTACTGCGCCACGGCATCGGAGGTCGCGATGGTGAAGTCCGCCTCGCCGGATGCCAGCCGCGCGAGGTTCTGCTGGGAGCCCTCGCTGTTCCGGAGCGTTATCGAGACGTCCGGCAGATCGCGGGCGAGGGCCTGCTGCAGCAGCTCGCCGTACCGCTGATAGACGCCGGTGGGGACGCCGGTACTGAACGCGACCCGCCCACTGGGTGCGGGCGTACCGAAAGGAACCAGCCACCAGACGAGCAGCCCGCACACCACCAGAACCGCCGCCGACACCGTGAGAAGGCGACGACGGACGGAACGGGAGAGCGAATCGAGCATGGCGCGATCCTGCCAGCTCGAAGGCCACCCTGGCCAGGCCGGCCGTCGGGGGCCCGGCCGGGGCGGTGCCCCCACACCCCGCCGTGGGCCGCCAGGGCGGGGCGGCGGCCGCCGCCCAGGCGGAGCCGGCGGCTACGGACGAGTGGGGCTCGGCCTCACGACGACGCTCCACCCGGGACCGGCACTGCCTCGTGCAAGAGGTTCAGGAGGGCCTTGGCGGCAGGGCCGGAAGGGCCCTCAGTACGCCAGGCCAGAGCCACCCGGCCACGCGCGCGTGGATCGGCCAGTGGCCGGAGCCGTAGCCCTGACGCCCCCGCCGTCTCCTCCGGACGCCCCGGAACCACCGCCACCCCCAGCCCCCGCGCCGCCAGCCGCGCCAGCAGCTGAGGCGCCGCCGCCTCGAAGGCCACATGCGGGGCGAAGCCCGCCTCCCCACAGAGCCGGTCGACAACCCCACGCACCCCCGTCCCCCGCGGCAGACAGATCAGCCGCCGACCGCGCAACGCGGAGACCGGCAGCTCTCCCTCCTCGTCCGCCAGCACGTCGCCCGGAGCCATCGCGGCGACCAGCGGCTCGTCGACCACCAGCCGCAGCGTGAGCCCCGGCAGCGGCCCCGCCTCCGCAAGCCCGACCAACGCGATGTCGAGCTCACCGGCCCGCAGGGCCCCCAGCATCCGCTCCGACGTGTCCTCGGTGAGTGCGATCTCCACCTCGGGATGCGAGGCATGGAAGCCGGCCAGCAGCCCCGCCATGTCGAACTCGTGCATGGCGGCCCCGGACACGAGCCCGATCGCCACCCGCCCGCGCAGCAGCCCGGTGAACTCGGCGACCGTCTCCCGTACCGCGTCGCCGGCGGCCAGCGCCGCCCGCGCGTACGGCAGGACCGCCGCGCCCACCGCCGTCGGCGTCACCGTGCGCCCCGACCGGTCGAGAAGCCGTTGGCCCAGCTCACGCTCCAGCTGCCCGATCTGCGCGCTGACGCCCGGCTGCGCCACATGGAGGCGGGCGGCGGCCCGGGTGAAATTCGCCTCCTCGACCACCGTCACGAAGTACCGCAGCTGCCGAAGTTCCATAACCAGTGATTCTAGGAACCAGATGATCCGTGTCTTGGACTTATGGAGGTCCCCAGCCCAGGCTGAAGCCATGGGAATCAGAGACGACATCGCCGCCGAACGCCGCGAGCTCGCCGCCGTCCTCGGCGCCCTCACCGAGGCGCAATGGGACGCGCCCAGTCTCTGCGCGGGCTGGCGGGTACGGGAGGTGGCCGCCCACATGACCATGGCCATGCGCCACTCCGTCCCCCGCATCGCCGCCGAGCTCGTCAGGTCTCGCGGCAGCCTCGACCGCATGGCCGACCGTCTCGCCCGCCACGACACCGCCGCCCTGACCGCGGAAGAGCTGGCCGTCTCCCTGCGCGACAACGCCGACCACCCCTGGAAGCCGCCGGTCGGCGGCCACGCGATGGCGCTCGCCCACGACGTGATCCACGGCCTCGACATCACCGTCGCCCTCGGCCTCGACCGACGCGTACCGGCGGACCGCCTGCGCACCGTCCTCGCGCGGGTCACCCCCCGAGGCGCCCGCTTCTTCGGAGCCGGCCTCGACGGGATCGCCCTCCGTGCCGACGACCTCGACTGGTCCTTCGGCAGCGGTACGCCGGTGACCGGCGACGCACAGGATCTGCTGCTCCTCGCCTTCGGCCGTCGGCTGCCCGGCGGCCGATTGGATGGCGCGGGGGCGGAGCGCTTCGTCAGGGCATGACCGTCGAGGGGTCAGCGAGCCGTCCGCTCCGGCGCGGTGCGTCGAGGGTCACAGCTCGGCCGCCTGGCTCCTCAACCACCCGAGCAGGCCGGCGATCCGGCCGTCCTGCTCGGGCGGCTGCGGGCTCAGCAAGTGATAGCCCGTGCCGTCGGCGACCAGGCCGAACGGCGCCACCAGCTGTCCGCGCATCAGATCGTCATGGACGAGCGCGTACGGACCGATGGCGACACCCACTCCCGCGACGGCCGCCTGCAACGCCAGGTAGAAGTGCTCGAAGGTCTGCTCCGCGCCGGCCTCCACCCTCCGACGCGTCAGACGCTGCCAGTCCTCCCACGCCCGCGGCCGGGTGCTGGTGTGCAGAATCGTCACGCCGACGACTCCGCCCTTGCCCGTCACCCGCTCCGCCATCTCCGGACTGCAGACCGGACCGATCCGTTCCATGAACAACGGAGAGCGGCTCACGTCCTCCGGTACGGGAAAGTCGTCGCGGCGCAGCGCGACGTCGATGGTGTCCCGTTCGAACGACACGGGCCCACCGCCCGCCGACAGATGCACGGTGAGACCGGGCACCTGGACGGCGAGGTCCGGCAGGCGGGGGATGAGCCAGCGCATGAGCAGCGTGGGCTCGCAGGACAGCGCGAGCGGGCCACCGCGTTCCCGGCGCGAGACCTCCCGCGCGGCGGTGTCGATCTGATCGAGCGCGTCGCGGACGGCGGCCGCCAGGCGACGCGCCTGCGGTGTGGGACGCAGGGACCGGGTCCCCCGCTCGAAGAGGGTGACGCCCAGGGACTTCTCCAGGTTCTGGATCTGACGGCTGACCGCGCCGTGCGTGACATGGAGTTCCTGGGCGGCCCGGGTCATGCTCGCGTGCCGCACGGTCGCCTCGAAGGGCAGCAGGGAGTTCAGCGGAGGAAGGTCGGGCCAGCGCATGTGTGAAATCTACTCACAGATCGGGTGAGAAGGAATCGCTTGTCCAGCGGCTTTCCGGGCCTCAGTGTTGATGTCGTCACCGGTCGGCGATCCGAGGAGGACGACGCATGAGGGTGGGACCCCAGGACGATCCCGTTTCGAGCATCACTGTGCTCGCGGACGATCTCACCAGCGCCGGCGACGGCGCGGCGCCGTTCCGCAGGGCCGGACATCACGCGAAGGTCCTGCTGTCCACTGCCGCCGAGGGTGATGCCGGTTCCAGCGACGGGAACGTGTACGAAGCGGGCGCGGCGGCCACCGACGGTGTCGTCGCCGTCGACCTCGGCAGCCGATTGCTGGACGAGCCGGCGGCCGTGACCCGGGCCGAACGGGCCGCTCGTCGGTTCGCGACGGCGGATCTGCTGGTCAAGACCGTCGACTCCACACTGCGGGGGCACGTGGCTGCCGAGATCCGCGCAGCCCACGCCGGTTCGGGCCGACGGGCGGTCGTCGTCGCGCCCGCGTTCCCGGCCGAGGGAAGGACCACGGTCCGCGGGATCCAGCATGTGCACGGCGTACCGGTGCACGACACGGATTTCGCCCGAGACCCGGCCCACCCGGTGCGCTGCTCGGACCTCGCGCGGCTGCTGCCGGAGGCCGAGCACCTGGAGCCGGACCAGTTCGAGAAGCTGCCCGAACTGATCGGCCAGGGTGGCGTGTTCGTCTGCTCGGCGGCCACGGACGTCGATCTCGACCGTCTCGTCTCCTCGGCGCCCCGCGCCCGCGAGGCGCTCTGGGTCGGCTCCCCGGGCCTCGCCGCGGCTCTGGCCCGCCACCACTCCCGCACGCCGGAGGCCGCTCGCCCCGAGCTTCCCCGCGCCCGACGCCCACTGGTGGTCGTCGGCAGCGCGAACCCGGCCACCCGGCGCCAGCTGGACCGGTTGCGTACGAGAGCGGACGTGGCCGTCGCCGCTGCCGCCGACGATCCCACTGCCGCCGTCCACGCCTTGCGGCAAGCCTCCGCGCCCGTCCTCGTGGTCCACACACCCGACGAGCGCCGCACCACCTCCGGCTCCCTCACGGACGATCTGGCCCACGTGGTACGGGAATTGGCGACGGCCGGGACGGTCGACGGACTCGTGCTCACCGGCGGAGAGACCGCCGTGGCCGTGCTCGAAGCACTCAGGTCCGAGGGCATCGATCTGGTCGACGAGCCCGAGCCCGGAGTCGCGCGCGGAGTGCTGCTCAGCCCCCGCATTCCCGTTCTGATCAAAGCCGGCGGCTTCGGCGACGAGGGAACCCTCGACCGCCTGTGCCGCCTCCTCATGGAGGGCGGACCGGTCTCATGACGACACCCATGGGGTCGACACCCCTCGCGACGCCACCCATCGCCATCACCATGGGCGACCCGAACGGCATCGGGCCCGAGATCACCGTCAAGGCGTACGCCGACCCATGCCGTCGCCCCGCCGCCATCGTCATCGGCGACCCGGACTCCCTCGCCCGGGCCTGCCGCATCACGGGCACCGAGGTGACCGTGCGGCCGATCGACTCCGTGGCGGAGGCGATCCACAGCCCCGGAGTCATGAACGTCCTGGCGGAGGGCACGCTGCCCGCCGACATGACCCTCGGAACGGTCGACGCCCGCGCCGGGGCCGCTTCCTTCCAGTACGTACGCCGGGGCATCGAGCTCGCCCTCCGCGGCGAGGTCCGGGCCCTCACCACCGCTCCCATCAACAAGGAGGCACTTCGGTTGGCCGGGCTGCCCTACCCGGGGCACACCGAGATCCTCGCCGAACTCTCGGGCACGAGCGACTACGCGATGATGATGGCCAACGACGAGCTGCGGGTCGTGCTGGTCACCGTCCACCAGTCACTGCGCACCGCGCTCGACTCGCTCACCACCGCCCGCGAGCTGGAGATCATCCGGCTGACGCACCGTACGCTCCGTGCCGGGGGACGGACGGGCACTCGTCCCCGTATCGCCGTCGCCGCGCTCAACCCGCACGCGGGGGAGAACGGGCTCTTCGGACGCGAGGACCTCGACATCATCGAGCCGGCCGTTCGCGCCGCCCGGCGAGAAGGCATCGACGCCAGCGGCCCCTGGCCCGCCGACACGGTCTTCATGCGCGCCCGCGCCGGGGATTTCGACGCCGTCGTCGCGCAGTACCACGATCAGGGGCTGATACCCGTGAAGTACCTGGGCCTGGAGCACGGCGTCAACATCACCATCGGCCTGCCCTTCGTACGGACCAGCGTCGACCACGGCACCGCCTTCGACCTCGCCGGCCAGGGCACCGCCGACCACACCAGCCTGCTGACCGCGCTCCACCAGGCCGACGACCTCGCGGGCGCGGAGTCCGGCACCGCTGCCGCTGCCGGTACGGGGCCGTCGATGGCCGCGCCGACCGACACCTGACCCGATCGCTCCTGTCCTAGCCCCGCGGCCGCCCGCACGGTCCGAGCCGGCAATGTGCCCCGACCGCACCGAGGCCCGACCGCACCCGAACTGGCGCGGGCACCGCACCGCACCACGACGCGCCCCCTGGCATCCGCCCGCACTGCCACCGCGCCACCGGGCCCGCCCAGGCACCGCGCCTACCCGCCCCGCCCCGCGTCTCCGCCCGGACCGCCACCGCGCCCGCAACCCAACGCCGCGCCTACCCGCCCCCGCCCGCACCGGCCCGCCCAGACCCGGAGGACCCTCGCCGTGGACTTCATCTTCATGCTCACCCGTGACGACCGGACCGTCACCGACTGCCTCGACGTGCTCGACGCCGTCCGTGACCTCGGCATCGCCCACATCGGCTTCAAGGACATAGGAGTCGAGCCCGGCACACTCGCCCGCCTCCACCGGCAGATCAAGGACATGGGCGCCACCAGCTACCTGGAGGTCGTCAGCACCACGCGCGAGCAGGCCCTCGCCTCGGTGAAGGCCGCGATCGACCTGGGCGTCGACCGGCTCATGGGCGGCACCTGGATCGACGAGACACAGGCCCTGCTCGCCGGAACCGGCATCGAGTACCTCCCCTTCGCGGGCGAACCGCTCGGTCACCCCACCAGCCTGGGCGGCGATCCGGCCCGGATCGCCGACGACTGCCGCCGAGCCGAGGCGGCGGGATGCGCGGGCGTGGACCTCCTCGCCTACCGGGCCACGGACGCCGACCCGCTCGCCCTCGTCCGGGCCGCCCGGGCCGCGACCGCCGGCCGGCTCGTGGTGGCGGGCAGCATCACCTCGGCCGCTCAGATACAGGCCCTCGCGGACGCCGGGACCGACGCCTTCACCATCGGCTCCGCCGCCTTCAGCGGCTCCCTCCGGCCCGACGCGGGAACGCTCCGGTCCCAGCTGGCCGCCGCCGTCGAGGCCACCGCCACGGCGGTGGGCTGACGGTAGGCGGCGGCGACCCGGCGGCCTTCGGACCGTCCGGCGGCGGCTCGGGGCGGGGCAATGCTCGGCACCGCATACCCTTGTTCCATGACCAGCAGCGACCGGAGCCAGACAGTGGACGTCCAGCGAACCTACGAAGTGCGCACCTACGGGTGCCAGATGAACGTCCACGACTCCGAGCGGCTCTCCGGTCTGCTGGAGGACGCCGGTTACGTCCGTGCCCCCGAGGGCTCCGACGGCGACGCCGACGTCGTCGTCTTCAACACCTGCGCCGTCCGTGAGAACGCCGACAACAAGCTGTACGGCAACCTCGGCCGGCTCGCCCCGAGGAAGACCACGCGCCCGGGCATGCAGATCGCCGTCGGTGGCTGTCTCGCCCAGAAGGACCGCGACACCATCGTCAAGAAGGCCCCCTGGGTCGACGTCGTCTTCGGCACGCACAACATCGGCAAGCTGCCGGTCCTCCTGGAGCGCGCCCGCGTCCAGGAGGAGGCCCAGATCGAGATCGCCGAGTCGCTGGAGGCCTTCCCCTCCACGCTGCCGACCCGCCGCGAGTCCGCGTACGCCGCCTGGGTCTCGATCTCCGTCGGCTGCAACAACACCTGTACGTTCTGCATCGTCCCGGCGCTGCGCGGCAAGGAGGAGGACCGTCGCCCCGGCGACATCCTCGCCGAGATCGAGGCCCTGGTCGCCGAGGGCGTCTCGGAGATCACCCTGCTCGGCCAGAACGTCAACGCGTACGGATCCGATCTGGGCGACCGCGAGGCCTTCTCCAAGCTGCTCCGCGCCTGCGGGGACATCGAGGGCCTGGAGCGGGTCCGCTTCACCTCGCCGCACCCCCGCGACTTCACCGACGACGTCATCGCGGCCATGGCCGAGACCCCGAACGTGATGCCGCAGCTCCACATGCCGCTGCAGTCCGGCTCGGACACCGTCCTGAGGGCGATGCGCCGCTCGTACCGGCAGGAGCGGTTCCTCGGCATCATCGAGAAGGTGCGCGCGGCCATCCCGCACGCCGCCATCTCCACCGACATCATCGTGGGCTTCCCCGGCGAGACCGAGGAGGACTTCGAGCAGACGATGCACACGGTCCGCGAGGCACGCTTCGCCAACGCCTTCACCTTCCAGTACTCCAAGCGTCCCGGGACCCCCGCGGCCGAGATGGACGGGCAGATCCCCAAGGAGGTCGTGCAGGCGCGCTACGAGCGTCTCGTCGCCCTCCAGGAGGAGATCTCCTGGGAGGAGAACAAGAAGCAGGTCGGCCGGACCCTGGAGGTCATGGTCGCCGAGGGCGAGGGCCGCAAGGACGGCTCCACGCACCGCCTCTCCGGCCGCGCCCCCGACAACCGGCTCGTCCACTTCACCAAGCCGGATGCGGAGGTCCGCCCGGGCGACGTGGTGACCGTCGAGATCACCTACGCCGCCCCGCACCACCTGCTCGCCGAGGGCCCGACGACGTCCGTGCGTCGTACCCGCGCCGGCGACGCCTGGGAGAAGCGCACCGCGGCGGACGCCGCCAAGCCGGCGGGCGTCCTGCTCGGCATGCCGAAGATCGGCGTGCCGGAGCCGCTGCCCGCGGCCGCCGCCCCGGCCTGCGGCAGCCACTGACACCGGAGTGAGCCACCGAACCCGTCCCGGCTCGGTGGCGGGGGACCGGAGGTCGTCGCAGTAGGCTGCGGATCATGCTTGTCGCCGCAGCTGTGTGCCCCTGTCCTCCCCTGCTCGTGCCCGAGGTGGCGGCCGGGGCCGCCGGTGAACTCGACGCGGCCCGTACGGCCTGTTCCGACGCCGTCGGGCTGCTCGCCGCCTCCCGGCCCGACCGCCTCTATGTCGTCGGTCCCGCCGACGAGAGCGCACGCGGACCGTTCCCCGCCGGTTCGGCCGGCAGTTTCGCCGGCTTCGGCGTCGACCTCTCCGTACGGCTCGGCGACGGATCGGCCGGAGAGCGGCCGCTGCCGGCCTCCCTCGCCGTCGCCGCCTGGCTCCTGGAGCGCACCGACTGGGCCGACGCGCCCGTCGAGGGTCTCGGCGTCGGCGAACGCCTGGAGACCGCGGCCTGCGTCTCCACCGGCCGGGAGCTGGCCGCCACGGCGGACCGCGTCGCGCTGCTCGTGATGGGCGACGGCAGCGCCTGCCGGACCCTCAAGGCCCCCGGCTATCTGGACGAGCGTGCCGCCGCGTTCGACGCGGAGGCCGCCCGGGCCCTGGGCTCCGCGGACGTGGACGCCCTCTTGGGGCTGGACGAGAACCTCGCCTACGAGCTGAAGGCGGCCGGCCGGGCCCCCTGGCAGCTCCTCGCGGGCGCCGCGGAAGGCGCGGGCCTCGACGGCAGGCTGCTGTACGAGGACGCGCCGTACGGCGTCGGCTACTTCGTGGCCGCCTGGTCGTAGACGGCTCCCCGGAACACGGAACGGCGGACGGCCGCGGAGCTGAGTGCTCC
>NZ_JBHWBS010000047.1:0-2648 GCF_042735655.1 Streptomyces sp. NPDC059567
ACGCAGCCGCCAACACCTTCCTCGACGCACTCGCCCACCACCGCCACACCCAAGGCCAACCCGCCACCTCCCTCGCCTGGGGACTCTGGGACGAGCGCAGCTCGTTGACGGAGAAGCTCGGCGAGGCCGATCTGGCCCGGATGGCCCGGGACGGCATCCTGCCGCTGGAGAACGCCGAAGGGCTCGCACTCTTCGACGCGGCCCTGGCGGGCCGTCAGCCCCTGGCCGTCGGCGTCGGGCTCGACCCGGCGGCCCTGCGGACGCGGGCCCGGGCGGGCTCGTTGCCGGCGCTCTTCGGCGAACTGGTCGGCGAGAGCCGGACGGTGCGGAGGGCGGCGGCCGGTGCGCAGGACGCGACGGACGGCGGTACGGCCGTACGGGACCGGCTGGCGGCGCTGACCGGCCCGGAGCGGCTCGAACTGCTCCTCGGGCTGGTGCGCGGCCATGTGGCGACGGTGCTCGGGCACACGGACGCGGGCGGGGTCGGCACCGAACGGCCCTTCAAGGAACTGGGGTTCGACTCGCTCACCTCGGTCGAGCTGCGCAACCGGCTCAACGCGGGCTTCGGGCTGCGGCTGCCGAGCACGCTGGTCTTCGACCATCCGACGCCACTGGCGCTGGCCCGGCATCTGCTGGCGGCGCTGGCACCGGCGGAGGAGGACCCGGTCGCGTCGGTCCTGGCCGATCTGGACCGGATCGAGGCCCGGTTGGTGTCGCTCGGTTCGGGCGACGGCGGCCGGGGCCGGCTGACGGGCCGGGTGCGCGACCTGCTGCTGCGTCTGGAGTCGGAGGGCGCGGAGGCGGAGTCCGAGGCGGTGTCCCTGACGTCTGCGTCCGACGACGAGATCTTCGACTTCATCGACAGGGAACTGGGCGTCAACTGACGCGGACACGCTGACGATTGCTAAACGGGGACGGTCCCTGTATCTTCCCAGGAAGAACCGTGGAACGTCCCCGTTTAGCTTTCCGAGGAGATGCCGAATCATGAGTGAAGAGACCGTCACGAGCACCGCGGGCCAGAGCCCGCCCGCCAAGGGCGGCGCGGCGGACCGCCGTCCCGGCATGGTGCTCGTCATCGTCCTCGCCCTCCAGACGATGCTCATCCTCGACGTGAACGTGGTGAACATCGCCCTCCCCGACCTCAAGGAGGCGCTGGACTTCACCCCGACCGGACTCTCCTGGGTCCTCAGCTCCTACCTGCTGACCTTCGGCGGACTGCTGCTGCTCGGCGGCCGCGCCGGAGACGTACTCGGACACCGTCGCGGAATGCTCATCGGCGTCACGGTGTTCACCCTCGCCTCGCTGCTCGGCGGCCTCGCCAACTCGGCGGGGATGCTGCTCGCCGCCCGCGCGCTCCAGGGCGTCGGCGCCGCCATCGCCGCGCCGACCGTGCTGGCGCTGATCGCCACCCACTTCACCGACGACAAGTCCCGGGCCCGCGCCCTCGGTCTCTACGCGGCGGTCTCCGGCTCCGGCGCCGCCATCGGTCTGATCGGCGGCGGCCTGCTGACCGACTGGCTCTCCTGGCGCTGGGTGCTCTTCATCAACGTGCCCATCGGCGTGGCCCTGCTGATCGCGGCCCCGATGTTCATCCACGAGACCGAGCGCAAGCCCGCCCGCTTCGACCTCGGTGGCGCCCTGACCTCGACCGTCGGTATGACCGCGCTGGTCTACGGCTTCATCCGGGCCGCCGAGAGCGGCTGGGGCGACACCCTGACCCTCGGCTCCTTCACCCTGGCGATCGTCCTGCTGGCGCTCTTCGTCTTCATCGAGACCCACGCCAAGCAGCCGATCACCCCGCTGCGGCTGTTCGCCGACCGCAACCGCGCGACCGGGTACCTCTCGCTGCTGTTCGTCATGGCCGCCGGCAACGCGATGTTCTTCTTCCTGACCCAGTTCCTCCAGGAGGTCCGGGGCTTCACCCCGATCCAGGCGGGCCTGGCGTTCGTACCGCTCGCCGTGCTGATCCTCGCCACCTCCAGCATCGCCGCCAAGGCACTGCCCAAGGTCGGTCCGCGCGTGCTGACCGCCGTCGGCGCCGCCGCCATCAGCGTCGGTCTGATCTGGTTCGCCCAGATCACCCCGGAGGCCGAGTACCTCTCCGCGCTGCTCGGTCCGATGCTCGTCGCCGGTCTGGGCATGGGCACCCTGCTCGTCGGCGTCACCACCATCCTGATGTCCGGCATCGCGCCGGAGGAGACCGGCGCCGCGTCCGGCCTGCTCAACGTGATGCAGCAGATCGGCGGCGCGCTCGGCCTGGCCATCATGGTCACCGTCTTCGGCGCCGCGAGCCGCGCCGCCTCGAACGAGGTGCCGTCGGGTCTCGACGCCAAGGGCACGGCGGACTTCGTCCTCACCGAGGGCGTCACCACCGCGTTCGCCTGGGGCGCCGGATTCACCGCGCTCACCATCCTGCTCACGCTCATCATGCGCAGCGTCGCGATGGGCGGCGGCGACGCGGAGCCGGCGCAGGAGCAGGCGGCGGGCCCCGCGCGCGAGGTCACGACCTCGTAGCCCGCTCCCCGCGAACACCCCAGAGAAGCGGGGGGGGGGGGGGGCCGCGGCCCCCGCCGCGCGGGGGGCGAGGGCGTACGCATAGCGAGAGTGTGGAGCCGCGGAGAACACCACCCCCGCACCCCCGACGCGGG
>NZ_JBHWBS010000047.1:2658-36807 GCF_042735655.1 Streptomyces sp. NPDC059567
AATACGGTGGGGCCCCCCCAAACCGCCCCCCCCCCGCAAACCCCCCCCACCCGAAAACCGCCCCCCCCCCGCAAACCCCCCCCACACGCCGTGGTCGGCACCTGCCGACCAGGGCGCGTTCGTTATCCCTTACGCAAAGTACTTCCTGGTTCAGACCACCGTAACAAGCCGCTCGTACCATCGTGACGGAGTGATCGTTAAGGTGGTACGCGAGATGTCGACTCAAGGGGGAAGGGACGGTCATCGTGAATATGTCGCTGGTCACAGAGACTTCGACGCAGACGTCTTCGGTGCGCTGCAAGGAGTCGTTACTGCTGTTGGGCGCGCTGCAGGAGTTGCAGAACGGCCGGGGAGGCATCGTCGAGGTGCTCGGCGAGCCCGGTTCGGGCAAGAGCCGCCTGCTGGCCCAGCTGACCTCCGCCGCGCGTGCCCGGGGCGTCCCGGTGCTGGACGGCCGCTGCTACCCGTCCGAGCAGCATGATCCTTTGCATGTGTTCACCCGCGCGCTGAACGGCCTGATGACGTCGGAGAGGCTGACCGACCTCTCCCCCGCCCACGCCGAGCTGCTGCGCGCCGGGCTCTGCGCCCGACTGGGCGGACGGGGCGCCGAACTCCCGCCGCTCCAGCTCTCCCAGGCCGTCCACGCACTGCTCAACCAGGCCGCCGACGGAGGGCTGCTGCTCGTCCTCGACGACTTCCACTGGGCCGACCCCCAGTCGCTCGAGCTCGCCGACCACCTGGCCCGCTGGACGTTCCGGGCACCGGTGCTGCTCGTCCTCGCGCACCGGCCGCGGCAGGCGGCGCCCTCGCTGCTCAGCACCCTCGCCCAGGGCGCCGAGCAGGACCGGGTGCAGCGGATCGAGCTCCAGCCGCTCAATCTCGACCAGGCCGCCCGGCTCCTCGGCGTGCGGCCCGACACCGGCTGGCTGCCCTCGGTGCTCCAGGAGAGCCGCGGCAATCCGCTGTATCTGCTGGCGCAGGGCGACGCCTCCCCGCTCGGGCCCGGGCTGCGGCCCGACCTGCTGACCGGGCGACTGGCGCCGCTGGCCGCCGAACTCGCCGTGCTCGACCCGGCGGAGCGGCTGGTGGCGGAGTCGGCGGCGGTGCTCGGCGACCGGTTCAGCCGGGACGAGCTGTCGGCCGTCTCCGAGCTGCCCGTCGACGAGACCTGCGCCGTCGTCAACGCGCTGATCCAGCTGGACGTGATGCGGCCGCTGCGCTGCTCCGCCACGCAGCTGGGCTTCCGGCATCCGGTGCTGCGCCGTGTGCTGCACGACCAGGCCGACCGCTGCTGGCGTTCGCAGGCCCACCGCAGGGCGCTCACCGTGCTCAATCGCCGGGCCGCTTCGGCCTCCGAGCGGGCCGTGCACATCGAGCTGTCGACCAGCTCCTTCACCCCGGAGGACCTGGAGACACTGGCCCGGGCCGGCAAGGAGACGGAGCAGAGCTCCCCGTACGACGCCGTACGGTGGCTGCTGACGGCCCTTCACGGACTGCCCGCCTCCGAGCAGTCCACCGGCCGGCTCCTCGGTCTGATTCCCCCGCTGGCGCGGGCGCTGCGGGCGGCGAACTACCTCGCCGACGACGCCTCGCTGCGGATGCAGCTGACGCAGGGGTCGGCGCTGGGTCCGGGCGAGGCACACCGGGCGGCGGTCCGGCTCTGCGTGATCGTCGAGTGCCTCCACGGGCGGTTCAGCGAGGCGGCGGAGCTGGTGACCGCCGAACTCGGCACCCTGCGCGAGATGGACGCTGACAACGATCTCCTCGCTCAGCTCACGATCTACCGGGGAATCGTTTCATCGCTCCGTGGCGACGACGAGCTGCCCAAGGTGGCCGCCCAGGCGCTGGTCCTGGCCCGGGCCGGCGGCAAGCGCACGACGCTGGCCGGGGCCATGGCCCTGCATGCCCTCGGCGAGCTCTCCGCCGGCCGCACCGCGCAGTGCCTGGCCTCCTACGACGCCGCCGTGCGTCAGATGGACGAGCTCTCGCACAACGAGGTGTACTACCACTCCGAGTACCTCGCGCTGCTGGGCTGGTGCGCCCAGGCGCTCGGCCGGCCGCGCGAGGCGGAGTCGTTCTACGAGCGCGGCACCGCGGTGGTCCGGGACTGCTCGCACAACGCGATGCTGCCCGTGCTGCTGAGCGGACTGGCCGAGGCCCAGCTGCGTCAGGGCCGGCTGGAGAGCGCCCGCAGGTCCGCCGCCGAGGCCGCGGAGCTGTCGGGCTATCTGGGCGCCCAGCAGTTGCGCGCCGTGGCCCTCGCCCAGGAGGCGCTGTGCGTGACGTACGCCGATCCGCCGGGCAGCAGCCGGGCCTCGGCCCTTACCGAACAGGCCGTCACCACCCTGCGCCGCTCGGCCTGCCGCTGGCACGGCGCCGCCGTCCTCACCCTCGCCGAGGCGCTGCTGCTGCAGGGCAGCCCGGACCGCTGTGTGAGCCTGCTCCTGGAGCTCGGCGGCACCGACTTGCGGGATCTGGATCCCGCGCAGCGTCCCCGCGCCTTCGAACTGCTCACCCTGGCCTCGCTCTCCGGCGGCACGGGCAGCACGTCGATGTGGGCCGACCGCACGGCCGGCGCGGCGCAGACCCTGCGGCTGCCGCACAACCGGGCGTACGCGCTGCTGTCGCGCGGGCACGTGCTCGTCGAGCAGGGCGACTGGGACGCGGCGGTGGCGCTGTACGAGGAGGCGGAGCGCGCCTTCGACAACGCGCAGCTGCGGCTCCACCGGCTGACGGCCCGGATCCGTGCGGCCCGGGCGGCGAGCAACAGCAGCCGTCCGGAGCGGGCGGCGGAGCTGTGGGCGTCCGCGCAGGAGCTGGCCGAGCAGTGGGACGTTCTGCTGCTGGCCCGGCTGAGCCCGGACACACCGCTGGAGAACTCGCTGGGCCGGGGCTGCCACGCGCTGCTGCCCGCGCCGATCCCGCCGGTGACCGGTCTGGAGGTGCTGACGGAGCGGGAGCGGGAGGTCGCCCGGGTCGCGGGGACGGGCCGGCGGACGCGGGAGATCGCGGAGGCGCTGGGGCTGAGTCCGCGCACGGTGGAGGTCCACCTGTCCCGGATCTACCGGAAATTGGAGATCGGTTCGCGCGCGGAATTGGCTCGTTTGATGGCCGTACGTATTTCCACTGATGCCCGTACGTGATCCCTCTGTGAGGCTGAAGGCACGGCAATGAACCGCGCGGGGTCCGACCGGCCCCGGTTCAGTTCCTTCAGGGGGTTGAAGTGAGTCAAGGTGGGGTCGCCCATCATCACGTCTGGTCCGCGTCGACGACGTGTCCGGGATCCGGCACGGTGGACGAGGAGCCGATCACGGCGGATGTGTTCCGGGGTGTTTTCCGGACCCACCCGGCCGGCGTGGCGATCATCACAGCGATGGGTGAGAGAGGGCCCGTCGGGTTCACCGCGACCTCGCTCAGCTCGCTCTCGTCCGCCCCTCCCCTCGTGTCGTTCGGGGTGGGCCGGCGCGCCTCGTCATGGGCCACGATCTGTGCGGCCGAGTACGTGGCGGTGCATCTGCTCGCCCTCGACCAGCAGGAACTCGCCACGACCTTCGCACGCAGCGGCGCCGACCGGTTCGCGCCGCCGACCCGTTGGAGGTCCGGCCCGCACGGAGTGCCGCTGCTCGACGGCGTGCCGACGGCGCTGGTCTGCCGCAAGGTGTACGACCTGCCCGCCGGCGATCACACCCTGGTGATCGCGCAGCCGATTCACGCGCTCGAGGGCGACCCGGCGCATCCACTCGTCTATCTCGACGGTCGCTACGGCTCAGTGACGCGCTGAGCACTGTCGGTCCATGCGAACTCCGGAAGGTCAACAAGACATGCGATTCGAAATCTTGGGCAGCCTGCGCATGACTGACGGCGACGATGTCTTCGCCATCAGCGCACCGAAGGTGGAATGCCTTCTCGCGGCCATGCTGGTACGTGCCGAGGACGTCATTTCCACGGACCAGCTGTGCGGCGAGATCTGGGGCGACGAACCACCGCGCCGGGCCACGGCCACGCTGCATGTGTACATATCCCAGCTGCGAAAACTGCTGAAACGCGCGGACCGGGGCAAGGGTCCGATCGTGACCCGGTTCCCGGGGTACGTCCTGGAGCTGGGCGACAACACGCTGGACGCGCACGACTTCCAGCGGCTGACCCAGCAGGGCCGGGCGGCGTCCCGGGCGCGTCGGCACGCGGAGGCTTCCGCGCTGTGCGGTCAGGCGCTGTCGCTGTGGCGCGGCACGGTCCTGGGCGAGCTGCGGGGCGGCGCGATCGTGGACGAGTTCGCCACCTGGGCGGAGGAGACCCGGCTCGAGTGCGTCGAGATGCGCAACGAGGCGGATCTGGCGCTGGGACGGCATCGGGAGCTGGTCGGGCCGCTGTACGCGCTGGTCGCCAAGCACCCCCTGATCGAGGCGTTCCACCGGCAGTTGATGCTCGCGCTGTACCGCTCCGACCGTCGGGCGGACGCGCTGCAGGCGTACCACTCGGTGCGTTCTGCGCTCGACCGGGAGCTGGGCATCAGCCCGTGCCGGCAGCTGCACGAGCTGCATCAGGCGATCCTCCTGGACTCCGGTCCGGCGCTGCTGCCTTCGGCGGCCTGAAACAGGTGCTGTCCAGGCCGTATTGAAAAGTGGGGACAGTCCCCATATTCTCGCTCCATGACCACTGAACTGGGTATCAGCCTGTCTGTCCTGGACACCGCGCCCGTCTGGCGGGGGTCGACGGCGACCGCTTCACTGCGCAACACCATCCGACTGGCCCGCGCCGTGGACCGGCTCGGCTACCACCGCTTCTGGCTGGCCGAGCACCACAACATGCCGTCACTGTCGACCTCGTCGCCGGCGATCCTCGCCGGGCAGATCGCCGCCGCCACCACGCATCTGCGCGTCGGGGCCGGCGGCGTCATGCTGCCCAACCACCCGCCGCTCGTGGTGGCCGAGCAGTTCGGCACCCTGGCCGCCCTGCACCCCGGCCGGGTCGACCTCGGCATCGGCCGGGCACCCGGCACCGACCCGCTCACGGCCAGGGCGCTGCGCCGCCAGGCCGGGCCGCTCGGCGGCACCGACTTCCCCGCGCAGATCCAGGAACTGCTGCGGTACTTCGCGCCGCCCGCGGGCGGCGCCCACGCCCAGGCCGCCGGGCGCGGGACGGTCCTCGCCGTCCCGGCGACCGAACAGACCGTGCCGGTCTGGCTGCTCGGCTCCAGCGGGTACAGCGCACAGCTCGCCGCCGCCCTGGGGCTGCCCTTCGCCTACGCCCACCACTTCGCCCCGCACGGCACCCTGGCCGCGCTGGACGCCTACCGCTCCGAGTTCCGGCCCTCCGAGTACCTCGCCCAGCCCTACGCGATGATCGCCGCCTTCGGCGCGGTGGCCGAGGACGACGCCCGGGGCGAACTGCTGAGCGCCCCGCTGCGGATGATCACCGCCCAGTCGCTGCGCGGCCAGAACCCGTACTTCCCGCCCGCCGAGGAGGCCGCCCGCTTCTCCTTCGCCCCGGAGGAGCGGGCGGTGGTCGACCAGATGTACGACCCCCAGATCTTCGGCGGGCCGGAGGCCGTACGGCAGCGGATCACCGAACTCACCAAGGCCACCGGCGCCGACGAACTGATGATGCTCAGCGTGGTCCAGGATCACGACGAGCGCGTACGGTCCTACGAGCTGCTCGCCGAGCTGGCCGGGCTGAGGGCCCCCTCCTCGGCCGACGCGGGCTGATCCACCGCCTCGGCCAGCAGCCGGAACGTCCGGACCCTGGCCTCGAGGCCGAAGACGGGCGCCGTCGCCAGCAGTTCGTCCGCGCCCGTCCGGGCCCGGAAGTCGGCGAGGCGCCGGCGTACCGTCTCCGCCCCGCCGACGATCTGCGGGGCGAAATGACCGTCCAGATACCTCTGCTGAGCATCCGTCAGCTGATATCCGGCCGCCTGGTCGGGGGTACGGAAGAGGGTCAGCGGATTGATCCGCCCCTCCACATGGGCCACCTTGATGGGCCCGGCCAGGTACTCGGCCTCCTCGTCCGTGTCGGCCGCCACCACCTGGGCCGACACCGCGACATAGGGGCGCTCCAGCCGCTCCGAGGGACGGAACTCCTCCCGGTAGCGGGCCACCGCCGCCTCCGTACCACTCGGGTTGAGGTGGTGGGCGAAGGCGTACGGCAGTCCGAGACGGGCTGCGAGCGAGGCGCTGGAGGCGCTCGTGCCGAGCAGCCAGACCGGCAGCGGACGCTCCGGCGGCGGGCTGACCGCGACCGGCGGCCGGGCGTCCGGACGGGACGGCGTCAGATAGCCGATCAGCTCGGCCAGCTGCTCCCCGAAGGCACCCTCGTGCGCCGGGTCGCCGGTGCGCCGCAGCGCACGGGCGGTGGCGGGCTCGCCGCCCGGCGCGCGGCCGATGCCGAGGTCGATCCGGCCCGGGTGGAAGACGTCGAGGGTGGCGAACTGCTCGGCGACCACGAACGGCACGTGGTTGGGGAGCATCACGCCGCCCGAACCGATCCGCAGCGTCGAGGTGACGCCGGCGAGCTGCCCGATCAGCACGGGCGGCGTCGAGGTGCCGAAGGCCGGCATGTTGTGGTGCTCGGCCAGCCAGTAGCGGTGGTAGCCGAGGCGCTCCACCGCCGGGGCCAGCTCCAGCAGTTCACGCAGGGACCGGGCGGCGGGGACGCCGTTCCAGACGGGCACCGTGTCCAGGACGGACAGGCGGAATCCAGCAGTGTCGTTCATAGGGCGACTCACCATCAGGAGACATGGCCGGGCACGGGAGGCGCGGCCGGGTTGGTTGGAGTGGTCGAGGGAGCGGCGGGCCGGGGCAGCGCGTCCAGCAGCTGCCGCGTCCAGGGGTGTTCGGGGCTTGTGAAGACCCGCTCCACCGGACCGGTCTCGACGATGCGGCCCGCCCGCATCACCGCGACTCGGTCGCTGACGTGGCGCACCACGCCGAGGTCGTGCGAGATGAACAGCAGGGCCACGCCCAGCCGTTCACGTACCCGCTCGAAGACGTCCAGCACCTGCGCCTGGACGGAGACGTCGAGCGCGGAGACCGGCTCGTCGCAGACGAGGACGTCGGGCTCGGGCGCGAGCGCGCGGGCGATCGCCACGCGCTGCCGCTGCCCGCCGGACAGTCCACGGGGCCCGCGGTCGAGGAGCTCGGGTTCCAGGCCCACCAGGCCCAGGAGCTCGGTGATGCGGGCCCGCTGACCGCGCGCGGCCCGACGGCCCCCGGCGCCGAGCGCCTCGGCCACGATCCGCTCCACGGTCCACCGCGGGTCGAAGGAGGACAGCGGATCCTGCTGTACGAGCTGGATCCGCCCCCGCAGCGCGGCCCGCGCCCGCTCGCTCCGCCCGGACCAGGGCCGCCCGAGCAGGGTCACGGCCCCCTCGTCCGGCTCCAGCAGCCCGAGCACGACCTGGGCGAGCGTCGACTTCCCGGACCCCGACTCCCCGAGCACCCCGAGCGTCTCGCCGGCCCGAAGGGTGCAGGACACATCACTCAACGCGTCGATGCCCCCACCGGGCCCGGGGAACCGCTTGAAGAGTCCCTCGACCCGCAACACGACGGCGCCGGAGGCGGGTTGGGCGGAGTCGGGGGCGGCGAGCTGAGCGGGTACCAGGACGGCGGCGCGCTGAGCGGGTACCGGGACGGTGGAGTGAGCGGGTACCAGGACGGCGGACTGAGCGGGATCCGGGACGGCGGACTGAGCGGGTTCCGGGACGGCGCGCTGAGCGGGTTCCGGGACGGTGCCGCGCCCCGGGCCCGCGACCGTCGTCCCGCCCGGGACCGGGTCCTCCACCGCGGCCGGGCCCGTGCGTCGGCGGGGTGACGGGACCGCTTCGAGCAGACGACGGGTGTAGGGGTGGGCGGGCGCCTCCAGGAGGTGCGCGGCCGGGCCCGTTTCCACGAGGCGGCCGTCGTGCATCACCGCGATGCGGTCGGCCAGTCGGGCCACCACCGCCAGGTCGTGGCTGATCAGCAGCAGCGCGGTGCCCGCGTCACGACGGGCGGCCAGCAGGTCGAGGATCTGGGCCTGCACGGTCATGTCGAGTGCCGTCGTCGGCTCGTCCGCGATCAGCACGCGCGGGCCGGCGGCGATCGCCGAGGCGATCAGCGCCCGCTGCCGCTGCCCGCCGGACAGCTGGTGCGGGAACTGCCGGGCCCGCCACTCCGGTTCGGGGACGGCGACCTCCCGCAGCAGCTCGACGGCCCTCCCTGGCCGGTCACGGCGCGTGCCGATGCCGTGGTTGGCCAGCGACTCCTCGATCTCGACGCCGATCCGGCGCAACGGATCGAGCGAGACGAGCGCGTCCTGCAGCACGAGCCCGATCTCCGCGCCCCGGATCCGCCGCCACTCGCGTTCGCCGAGGGCCGTGAGGTCCCGGCCGTCGAACTCGAGTCTGCGGGCGCTCACGGTGGCTCCGGGGCCGGTGAGCCCGGCCAGCGTCCGGCCCGTGACCGTCTTGCCCGAGCCCGACTCGCCGACCACGGCCAGACACTCGCCGGCCCGCAGCTGGAGGTCCACACCGTGGACGACCTCGGTGCGGTGCCGGCCGTGGCCGAACGAGATCCGCAGGTCCTCCACCGTGAGGAGCGCCTGCCCGGCGCGGGGTTCGTCAACGCCCATGGCCGTCCCTTCCGTCGATCCGGCGCTGCAGGGCCCGGCCCACGACCGTCACCGCGACGACCGTGACCGTGATGGCCAGGCCGGGGAAGACGGCGGCCGCCCACGAGGTGTCCAGGTGGTCGCGGCCCTCCGCGAGCATGGCGCCCCACTCCGGCGAGGGCGGCTGCGGGCCGAGGCCGAGAAAGCTGAGGGTCGATCCGGCGATGACCGCGCTGCCGATGTTCACCGTGGCGAGGACCAGCAGCGGCGGCAGGGCGTTGGGCAGCAGATGCCGTACGAAGACGGAACCCCTGCCGCGCCCGATCACCACGGCCGCACGGACGTAGTCGCTGTCGCGGATGGCCAGCGCCTGGCCCCGGGCGAGCCGCACGAAGCCGGGCAGCAGCGAGGCCCCGATGGCCAGGGTGGCGTTCCCGGTGCCGGGGCCGAGGACGGCGACCACGACCAGGGACAGCATCAGGCCGGGGAAGGCCAGCAGGATGTCGGTGGCCCGCATCAGGATCTGGTCGACCGCCCGGCCGGCGGCGGCCGCGAACACCCCGAGGAGCGAGCCCACGACGACGGCGAAGGCCGTGGCACCGAAGCCGATCAGCAAAGAGGTGCGGGCTCCGTGCACGATCCGGCTGAGCACGTCCCGGCCGAGCTGGTCGGTGCCGAGCCAGTGCCCGTCACCGGGCCCGGCCAGGGCGTTGACCGGGTCGATGGCGTCCGGTTGCTGCGTGGCGAGCAGTCCTGGCGCGACGGCGGCCAGGACGGCGAGGGCCACGACGGCCCCGGCCAGCACGACACCCACCCGCGGCCGACGCCGAGCGCCGCGCACGGCCCGAACCCCGGGACCCGAACCGGCCCCCGTGCCTGTCGGTTCCCCCTCGGCCCCACCGCCGCCGGAGTCCGGGTCCGACCCGGCAGACGCGGCGATGTCAGAGTTCCGGGCAGCCCCAGCAACGCCAGGGTCCACGGCGGCGCTGACAACCCCAGTTGCGCCGACGTCCCCGGTGCCGCCCGCAGCCCCAGCGACGTCAGAGTCCCGGTCGGCCCCGGCGGACCCGGAGGCCCCAGCAGCCCCAGCAACGCCAGAGCCCCCGGCGCCCCCCGCAGCCCCAGCGACGTCAGAGTCCCGGGCAGGCCCGGCGGACCCGGGGGCCCCAGCAACGCCAGAGCCCCCGGCGCCCCCGGCAGCCCCAGCGACGCCTGAGTCCCGGGCAGGCCCGGCGGACCCGGCGGACTCGGCACCGCCGGAGTCCCCGGCCACCCCGGTCCCCCCGAAGCCTTCGGTCCCCGCGTGGGTCTCGGACGTGGTCATCCGATGCTCCTCTCGTCGATCCGCGGGTCGACGATCCGATAGAGCACGTCCACCACCAGGTTGATCAGGGCGAAGGCCACCGCGGAGACCAGCACCACACCCGTCACCACCGGCAGGTCCCGGCCGGCCACGGCACCCGCCGTCACCTGGCCCAGGCCCTGGCGGCTGAAGACGCTCTCCACCACGACCGCGCCCCCGAACAGCGCGCCCACCGCCCAGCCGGCCAGGGTGACCAGCGGGATCAGACCGTGCCGCAGCGCATGCCGGAGCCGGATCGCGGTCTCGCCGCTGCCCCTGGCCCGGGCGCTCAGCACGAACGGCTGCTCCAGGGCCCGTTCGACCTCCTCCCGCAGCACCTGCGAGAAGACGCCGACGAGACCGGCGGCGAGCGTGACGGCCGGCAGGACGAGACCGGCCGCGCCGCTGCCGCCCATCGCCGGGAACCACTTCAACCGGAAGGACAGCAGCGCCAGCAGGAGCATCCCGGTCCAGAACGCGGGCGTGGAGGCCGCGACGAGTTCGAGGGTGGAGGCGATCCGCCGGGCACGCGGCCGGTGCGCGGTCAGGACGGCCAGCGTCACCGCCGCGAGCAGCGCCAGGACGAACGCGGCGGCCGCGAGCTGCACCGTGGGCCACAGCTGATCGCCGATCACCTCGCCGACCGGCTGCTGGAGCTGGAAGGACTCGCCGAGGTCACCGGTGAGCAGCCGCCGCATGAAGCGCCCGTACTGCACGGCGAGCGGCTCGTCGAGCGCGAGCTCGTGGCGGACCTGCTCCACCAGTTCGGGCGTGGGGTTGGTGGAGCCGAGGACGCTGCGCACCGGATCGCCGGGCAGCAGCCGGAAGGCGAAGAAGACGGCGTTGGCCGCCCCGAAGACGACCATGGCCGCCAACAGCAGTCGGCGTACGAACCAGCGCAGGGGAAGCCCCATCAGTCCTCCAGCCGGGCGTCGTGGAAGCGCGGATACGCCTGGACGTCGAAGGTCACGCCGCGGACCCGGTCGGCGGCCCCGACGAGGGTGGCGGGCGCGTAGACGGGCAGGGCGAGCGCCTCCTCGTTCACCCGCGTCTGCGCCCGCGCGTACAGGGCCGCCCGTCGTGCGGGGTCGCGGGTGGTGGTGGCCTCGCGGAGCCAGCCGTCGAGACGGGCGTCCTTGACGCCGAAGGCGTTGGAGCCGCCCTTGTCGCCGGTCTGCGCGGAGTCGAAGTAGCTCCGCATGATGTCGGGTTCGGCGCGGTTCCAGCTGAAGGCGAGGATGTCGGCGTCGCGGCCGATCGCCTTCTCCAG
The DNA here is from genome assembly GCF_042735655.1 of Streptomyces sp. NPDC059567. Lineage (NCBI taxonomy): Bacteria > Bacillati > Actinomycetota > Actinomycetes > Kitasatosporales > Streptomycetaceae > Streptomyces > Streptomyces sp. NPDC059567. The sequence goes on from NZ_JBHWBS010000047.1 coordinate 13,854, forward strand.
ATAGGCCCCCGGTTCCAGGGCGGTGAACCGGATCTCGATGCCGGCCCGCTTCGCCTCGGCCTGGATGCCCTGGCCGAGCAGCGCCCGCTGATCGCGCATCAGGCTCGTCATGTACGGCCAGTGCAGGGTCAGCCGCTTGCCGTCCTTGGTGCGGTAGCCGTCCTCGTCCCGTCCGGTCCAGCCGGCCTCGTCGAGGAGGCGCGCCGCCTCCTCGGGGTCGTAGGGCCAACTGCCCTCGGTCGTGGCCGCGTACCCGGCGGTGGCGGGTGTCAGGGTGCTCCAGGCGCGTTCGTACGCCCCCGAGTACAGCGCCTTCACCAGCGCGTCGAGGCGTATCGACCGCTGGAGCGCACGACGCACCCGCGGGTCGTCGAGCGGCGCCCGGTTGACGTTGAGCATCAGCGTGTACGGCGCGCCGGGCTGGGCCGCCCGCAGCAGCCGGAAGCCGTCGGCGTGCCGGAGCCGGCCGATGTGGCTCGGGGGTACGGCGGCGGCCACGTCCACCTGCCCGGAGCTGAGGGCGCCGAAGCGCGAGGCCGCCTCCGGGATGAACTCGACGGTGAGCCCGGCCACGCGTGCGGGTCCGCGGTTCTCCGCCTCCGGGGGTGCCCAGGCGTAGTGCGGGTTGCGGTCGAGGTCGATCCGCCGGTTGCGGGCCCAGCCCGCGAAGACGAACGGGCCGCTGCCGACGGGCTTCAGACAGGTCCGCCCCCGGTTCGCGCGCAGCGCGGTGGGCGACTGGATGCCGAAGGTCGCCGTCGACAGGACCTGGAGCAGCGGCGCGTACGGACGGGACAGCGCCACCCGCACGGTGCGGGCGTCGACGACGGTCGCGCCCTCGTACATGGAGATCAGCCCGGCCGCGTACTGGGACTTGGTCTCCGGCGCCACGGTGTGGTCGAGGGTCGCCTTGACGGCCGCCGCGTCGAAGGCGGTGCCGTCGTGGAAGCGCACCCCGTCGCGCAGCCGGAAGGTGTACGCGCGCCCGTCGCCGGAGATCTGCCAGGACGTCGCCAGCCATGGGCGGATCCGGCCCTCGGCGTCCATGGAGACCAGCGAGTCGAAGATGTTGCGGCCGAGGGCGGCCGTGACGTCGTACGGGCTGATCTGCGGGTCCAGGCAGTCGGGCTGACTGTCGACGGCGTACACGATCCGGCCGTCGCGCCCGTCCCCTCCGCCGGATCCGGCGCCGCACCCGGTCGCGACGGAGGCGAGTGCCAGCGCCGAGACCAGGGCCCGCCGGATCGTGGTGGTGCGATGTGTACGCGGCCTCATGCGCCCCGCAGTCCCTCGGTGGCGTCCGCGGTGGTGCCCTCGTCGGCGGCCGTGACCCTCAGGGCGGCGGCCGGGCACAGGTGCTCGGCCTGCCGGGCCAGCTCCACGTCGGCCGCGCTGTCGACGGAGTCGGTGAGCAGGGCCACGATCCCGTCCTCGTCCTGGTCGAAGAGGTCCGCGGCGGTCAGGACGCACTGCCCCGCCCCGATGCAGCGGTCGGTGTCGGCGGTGATGCGCACGGGGCTCACCACGTCACGGGCAGTTCGTAGATGCCCTGCACACCGCTCTGCGCGGGCTTGATCTCCACCTGGTCGGCGGGGACGGCCAGGCGCAGTCCGGGGATGCGGGAGAAGAGGAGGGTGAGGGCGCTCTCCATCTCGGCGCGGGCCAGGTTCTGTCCGATGCACTGGTGCACGCCGTACCCGAAGGCGAGGTGGTGCCGGGCGCCGCGCGCGAGGTCCAGCTCGTCTGCGTTCTCGAACGCCTCCGCGTCGCGGTTGATCTCGGCGGTGGAGAGCATCACGCTGTCGCCGGCGCGGATGGCGACGTCGCCGATCGTGATGTCCTCGGCGGCGATGCGCATGGCCACGTCGCCGATGGAGAGGTAGCGCAGCAGCTCCTCGACGGCGAGGCTCGCGCCGGCCGGGTCGGCGCGGAACGCGGCCAGCTGGTCGGGGTTCTGCAGCAGCGTGAACGTACTCAGCGTGATCATGCTGGCGGTGGTCTCGTGACCCGCCATCAGCAGGATGATGCCGAGCCGGATCACGTCGTCGCGGGAGAGCGAGCCCTCGGCCAGGTCCTTGTGGACGAGGGTGTCGAGGAGACCCTCGCCGGGCTCGGACTCCTTCTCCTTGCGTTCCACGAGGCCGGTCAGGTACGAGCGCAGGTTCATCAGCGCCTGGGTCGCGTCGTCCTCGGTGACCTGCGGCGACACCAGCAGCGCCGACTGCTCCTCGAAGTAGTCGTGGTCCCCGTAGGGAACCCCGAGGATGCCGCAGATGGTGTGCGAGGAGAGCGGCAGCGCGAGTCCGCTGAGGATCTCGGCGGGCGGCCCCTGCTCCAGCATCGCGTCGACGAGTTCACCGGCGCGCCGGTGGATCGACTCGGTCAGCTGCCGGGTGCGTCGCACGGAGAAGGCGGAGATGAGCCTGCGGCGGTACGCGGAGTGCTCCGGCGGGTCCATCCCGACGAGGATCGTGGCCTTCTGGATGGCCTTGCGTCGCGGGCTCGGCGAAGGAAAGTCCGGCCGGCTCCAGTCGGAGGACAGGCGCGGGTCGATGAGCAGCTCACGGGCGACGGCGTGGCCGAGGACGACCCAGGTGGGGCGTCCGTCGTAGAGCCGGGCGCGCACCACCGGGCCCTCGGCCTCGCGCAGGTCGCGGTAGCCGGACGGCGGCTGGTACGGGCACTGCCGCAACTGCGGGAAGTCGGGCAGCGGCTCGGTTCCGGTGGTGAGGCCCACCGCGCTGGGACGTGACATGCGAGATCTCCTGCGAGCGGCGACATTCGGGCTGCGGCAAGCCTGGAACCGGTGTCTTGTGCGGCTCTAAAGGACGCCTGTGGATCCCGCCGCCAACGCCCGCCACCCACCCCGACCACAAACGACGGGCCCCGGCCCGGCCGGGGGCCGCCGGGCCCCACTCCGGCCCGGACCGGGACCGGCAGTCCCGCCCGGCCTGGGACCACGAGTCCCATTCCGGCCACGGGCCAATCCACCCACCCCGGCCCGGGGCCGCCGGGCCCGCACCTGCGGCCGGACTACGGGCCGGGATCGGGACCCCCGCCTCGGCCCGTGAGGCGGGTCCCGGCGTCCGTGGCGGTGGCTCCGGTGGCCGGGGCGAGCGTCCGTCCCCGGCGCCCGGGTGGTGTCTTTAGGCCGCGCTAGGAGGTGCTTAAGACCGGCTGCCGAGATTGGCGGGATGCATATCGCAGCCATCGCCCGGGAGCGGCGTCACACGCTCTTCTTCCTCGACGAGATACGTCCGTTCGCCCCCGTCCACCTGGACACCGAGGTGGACATGTCCGGGGTGCTCGCCCACCGTGAGGCCCATCGCGGCGACAGCCGGCTGTCCCTGGTCACGTACGTGCTGCACTCCGCGGCCCGGGTGATCGCCGCCCACCCGGAGGCCAACGCGGCGATCCGCGGCCGGCTGCGCCCCAAGGTCGCCCGCTACGGCGAGGTCTCCGGGAAGGTCGCCCTGGACAAGCGGGTCGGTGGCCGGCGCGTCGTGGTCTCGGCGGTCCTGCCGGACCTGGACCGGGCCGATCTGAAGGGGATCCAGCACGAGCTGGAGCGCTACCGCGACGGTGATCCGGAGACGATGCCGGAGTTCGCCTCGATGCTGCTGCTGCACCGGCTGCCCGCGGCGCTGGCGCGCGCGGCCTACCGCCGGGCGGTGCGTTCGCTGATCAACCACCCCCGCTTCTTCGGCACCTTCGCGGTCACCTCGCTGGGGCACAGGGCGGTCGACGGCTTCCACTCGGTGGGCGGCACGACGGTCACCTTCGGCGTGGGCCGGATCGTGGAGCGTCCGGTGGTCCGGGACGGCGAGGTGACCAGCGCGCCCGTCATGCGGCTGAACCTCACCTTCGACCACCGGGTCATCGACGGCGCGGAGGCGGCGGACATCCTGACCGAGGTCAAGGAGGCGCTGGAGGGGTTCTCGGCCGAGGAGGGGCTGCGATGAACGACGTCCAGGAACTCAAGCAGTTCGTCGAGGTGCACGGCCGGATCCTCGGCATCCCGGGCGAGCGACTGCGGCAGGTACTGCTGCGGATCCGGCACGACGAGGACGGCGAACCGGGCTCCTGGGCCCGTGAGTGGACCGAGGCCGGTGTCGAACTGGAGCGCCGGGGCCGGGAGGTCGAGGCGGGACGGCACTTCAACATCGCCCGGTTCCCGTTCGTGGACGGCCCGGCCCGCGCGGACGCCCAGGAGCGCACGGTCGCCTCCTTCAACCGCTGGCGCTCGGGCGACGGTTCCGGCATCCGCCGCCTCGACCTCGATCTCTCCGGCGGCCGGGTGCGGGCCTGGGCGGCCGGCCTGGACGCGCGGGGCGGCGAACGTCCGCCCGTGCTGCTGCTGAGCGGCGGCATCGTGAGTGTGAAGGAGCAGTTCGGACCGATCCTGGCCAAGGCGTCACGGCTCGGCCTGGCCGTCGTCGCCACCGAGATGCCGGGAGTCGGCGAGAACGAGCAGCTCTACGCGGCGGACAGCCACCGGATGGTCCCGGAGCTCCTCGACGCGCTCGCGGACCGCGCGGACGTGGACCGGACCGTCGCCGTGATGATGAGCTTCAGCGGGCACCTGGCGCTCCGGGCAGCCCTGCACGACAAGCGGATACGGGGCGTGGTCACCGCAGGCGCCCCGATCGGGGACTTCTTCACGGACGCCGCCTGGCGTCCGAGGATCCCCCGCGTGACGGTCGACACCCTGGCCCACCTCACCGGCGGCGCCCCCGGTTCCGTACTGACGGATCTCGCCGACTGGGCCCTGACGCCGCAGGAGTTGGCGGCGCTCGAGGTGCCGGTGTCGTACACGGTGAGCGCACGCGACGAGATCATCCCGCCGGGCGACCGGCTCCTGCTCGAACGGCACGTGCGCGAGCTGCGCATGCTGGTCCACGACGATGTGCACGGTTCGCCCTCGCACGTGGCCGAGTCCCGGCTGTGGAGCCTTCGGTCGGCGCTCGAGACGCTCGGCGGATACGGGCCGCAGCGGACCGTGCTGGGCCTGGCCCTGTCGGCGATCCGGCTGCGGGAGCGGCTGACCGGAGCGGCCGGCCCTGCCGAGGGCGGCGCGTGAGCGGCGGAACGGGGCCGGTCTTCCGCTTCGGGGTGAGCGAGATCTCCCCGGACGCCGACTGGCCGGAACGCGCCCGGGAGGCGGAACGGCTCGGCTACGACACCTTCGCGACCACCGACCACCTGGGGATGACCGCCCCGTTCCCGTCCCTGGTGGCCGCGGCCGCCGCCACCTCCCGGATCGAGGTCGCCACCTATCTCACCAACACCGCGCTGTGGGATCCCGAGGTGCTCGCCCGGGAGATCGCCGGCACCGACCGGCTGACCGGTGGGCGGCTGACCGTGGGGCTGCATGCCGGGCAGACCGGCACCGCGGCGACCGCTTCGCTCACGGCCCGGGAGAAGCGGGACCGGCTGGTCGGGACGGTGGACGTACTGGACCGGCTGCTGACCGATCCCGCGCACCGGCCGCGCCCGCTGCGGTCGCCCCGACCGCCGCTGATGATCGGCGCCAACGAACCCGACGAGCTCGAACTCGCCGCGCGCCGGGCCGACACGGTCTGCTTCATCGGCGCGGAACTGCCCCCGGAGGGCGGTTTCGTGCTCATCGGCCCCGAGGAGTTCGCCGCACAGGTGGCGACGGTGCGCGCCCGGGCGGCGGAACTCGGCCGGACGCCCGAGCTGAACACCGGGGTCAAGAAGGTCGTCGTCACCGACGACCGGCGGGCCGCCGCCGACTCGCTGCGCACCGCCCTCGCGCCCCATCTGACGGCGGCACAACTCCTCGATCTGCCCTCGCTGTTGATCGGAACCCATCAGGAGATCGCCGAGCAGATCCGCGGCCACCACGACCGGTACGGCCTCACCTCGTACATGGTCCTCGCCGCCCACCTGTACGACTTCGCCCCCGTGATCCCGCTGCTGCGGAAAGGATGAGCCTGTGACCGATCCCGTGATCGTCGTGGGCGCCGGTCCCACCGGTCTGATGCTCGCCTGCGAGCTGGGCCTGGCCGGTGCGCCCGTCGTCGTCGTCGAGCGACGCGACACCCCCGACCCCCGCTCCCCCGGCCAGGCGGTGAACGCGGCCGTCATGGAACTCCTGGCGCAGCGCGGTCTCGCGAACGAACTCCGCGAAGCAGGACTCCCGCTGCCCGGGGCGCACTTCTCCCTGTTGTGGCTCCGCCCCGAGGAAGTGTCGGGTCCGCAGCGCGTCGGCGGCGGGCTGCTGGTGCCGCAGTCCAAGCTGGCGGAGGTGCTGGAGCGGCGCGCGCGTACGCTCGGCGTGGACATCCGGCGCGGACAGGAGGTGACGGAGCTCCGGCAGTCCGCCGACTCGGTGACCCTGCGGCTGCGCTCCGCCGACGGCGAGTCCACCGTGCGCGGCTCGTACGTGGTGGCGGCGGACGGCGCCGGAAGCACCGTACGGACGCTGGCCGGCATCGGCTTCCCGGGGAGTGGCTGGACCGTGTCGGGCATCGTGGGCGATGTGGAGGCCGACTTCTCCGAACTGGCCGTCAACCATCTGGGCGCCCACTACACCGCCTCCGGCGGGGTGTACTCGGGCGCGCCCGCAGGCCCCGGCGTCCTACGGGTGATCACCACGCTCTTCGGCGACGAGCCGGCCGCCGGCGCGGGGCCGGTGGCACCGAAGGAGCTCCAGGGCGAGATCGAGGCGCTCACGGGCCATCGGCTGCCCGCCCGCGAGGTGGTGTGGGCCGAGCGGTTCACCAGCGTCAGCGGCAACGCGGAGCGCTACCGGGCCGGTCGGGTGTTCCTCGCCGGCGACGCCGCGCACTCCTTCTACCCCCTCGGCGGCCTCCGGCTGAGCACCTGCCTGCAGGACGCGGTCAACCTCGGCTGGAAGCTCGCAGCGGACCTCGCCGGCTGGGCGCCGCCGGGGCTCCTCGACACGTACCACGCCGAGCGGCACCCGGAGGGCGAGCGGGCCCGGCTCGCGCTCGACGCCCAGCTGGCCCTGATGCACCCGGCGGCCCGGGCGGCCGGTGCGCGCTCCCTCGTCGCGGAACTCGCCCGCTTCGATGACGTCAACCGGTACCTGGTGGAGCTGGTGACCGGCGTCGACCTCCGCTACCGCCTGGGTGCCGCGTCCGCGGACCCCGCGCTGGGCGGCCGGGTCCCCGCCGCCGCGCCGCTGCTGCACGACGGCCGTGGACTGCTGCTCCTCGCGGAGGGCGCCTCCGGTGCGGCGTTCGCGGGTACGGCCGCGGGCTGGGCCGACCGGGTCGGCACGGCGGCCGTCCCGGAGGGCGCGGAGACCGGTTCCGTACTCCTGCGTCCGGACGGACACGTCGTCTGGGCCGAGGGTTCGGGCGAGCTGGAGACGGCGCTGAAGGAGTGGTTCGGCGCGCCGCGCTGAGTGCCGCGACGGAGATGACGAAGCGCCCCGCGGGGGGGCCCCCCCGGGCGGAGCGCGGGGGGGGGGCCGGGAGGCGGGGGCGGCCGGGGTGGGCGCGCCGCGCGGGGGGGTGGCCCGCGGGGCGGCGTGGGCGGGGGGGGGGGGGGGGGGGGCGGGGGGGGGCCGGCCACAGGGACGGTGGGGTGGGGGGAAGGCGGTCAGGCCAGTTCGAGCGCGAAGCCCGCCTTGAGCCACTTGCTGGACTCCACGGAGATCCCGAGGACCCGGTCACCGGGCGCCAACTGCGGCAGGACCTCCTCCAGCTGGAAGAACGGCATCGCGTTGCCGGTGTTGGCGATGGTGTCGACGCGGGTGATCTCCTCCGCCAGCGGAATGTCCAGGCCCTCGACGATCCGCCGCGTCATGCGCCCGGAGAGCTGGGGCGGCAGCAGGTAGTCCACTTGGGCGGCCGTCCAGCCCAGGTCGCCGAGGAGTTCCTCGGCGATCTCCCGGGACATCACGGGGACGGACTCCTCGATCGCCTTGTAGTCCTCCTTGATGTGGGCCCGGTCCGCGTCCGCGCGGTCGAGCGCCCCGGTCCACTCGACGATCTGGCCGGGCTCGCGGTTCAGCCCGGTCAGCCGGTTGAGCACCCGGCGGATCACCGGTGCGCCGGCGACCGGCTCCGCGCTCAGGACGGCCGCGCCGGCGCCGTCGCCGAACAGGACGAAGTTGACCAGCTCGGCCGAGTCGAGCTTCGCCAGGTCGACGCCGGGGTCGTAGTGGCGCGAGCACAGCTCCCCGCCGATCACCAGGGCCGTACGGTGACCGCCGGCCCGCAGCATCTGGCGGCCGACGTCGAGCGCCTGGAAGGCGCCCGCGCAGCCCGACTGAAGCTGATAGGTCGGCACTCCGTCGATGCCGAGCCGGTCCGCGACGATGTTGACGGTCGCGGGCATCAGCTGGTCGGGGGTGGCGGTGCCGAGGACGACGAGGTCGATGTCCCCGGCAGTGACGCCGGCGCTCTCCAGGGCGCGCGCGGCGGCCGTGGTGGCCAGATCGGCGAGCGTGGACCGGAGCTTCCCGGTGCTCAGATCCACCGACAGATGCCTGGCCCGGGTGCCGACGAACGCGTCGACCCACTGTTCCCAGATCGGGTCCATGCCGAAGTGGCGGGCCAGGTCCGCGTTGTCCAGGGGATCGCCGGGCAGTGCGGTTCCGACCGACAGGATGTGGATTTCCGAGGCTTCCATTCCGCCACTTTCGGCCGCCCGGCTGACGCCCGGCTAAAGAGCACCTTAGGGCCCGTTCCCCCGCTCTCCCGGGCTTCCGCGCGGCCACCTGTCCGCCACCGGGTGCGGCTTTAGGTCTCGCTAAGCAACCCGCAAGCCGCGTCGGCGACGTTGCCGAGCATCACCGCTGGCATACGAGGGACGGGTTCATGGCCAACGAAGCGAAACTCCGGGACTACCTCAAGCGGGTCACGACCGACCTGCAGCAGACCCGGCAGAGGCTGACCGACGCCGAGTCCGCGGCGCACGAGCCGATCGCGATCGTCGGTATCGGCTGCCGTTTCCCGGCCGATGTGCGCAGCCCCGAGGACCTGTGGCGGCTGCTCGCCGCCGGCGGCGACGCGATCACGGACTTCCCCGAGGGCCGCGGCTGGGACCTCGACCGGCTCCACGCGCCGGACCCGGAGTCCGACGCCCCCGCCACCACGTATGTCGCCAAGGGCGGCTTCCTGCACGACGCGGACCGGTTCGACGCCGAGTTCTTCGGCATCAGCCCCCGCGAGGCCGAGGCGATGGAGCCGCAGCAGCGGGTCCTCCTGGAGACGGCGTGGGAGGCCCTGGAGCGCTCCGGGATCTCCCCGGACACGCTGCGCGGCAGCGACACCGGGGTGTTCGTCGGCGCCATCGCCCAGGACTACGCGCGCCCGGAGGAGGTACGCCCCGAGCTGGAGGGCTATCTCGTCACCAACACCACCAGCGTGGTCTCCGGCCGGATCGCGTACTCGCTCGGCCTGGAGGGCCCCGCGCTCACCATCGACACCGCCTGCTCCGCCTCGCTGGTCGCCCTGCACCTGGCCGCCCAGTCGCTGCGCCAGGGCGAGTGCTCGCTGGCGCTGGCGGGCGGTGCCACGATCATGTCGTCCCCGGTGCTGTTCACCGAGTTCAGCCGGCAGCGCGGGCTCGCGGCCGACGGCCGCTGCAAGGCGTTCGCCGCCGGCGCCGACGGCACCGGCTTCAGCGAGGGCGCCGCGCTGCTCGTCCTGGAGCGGCTGTCGGACGCTCGGCGCAACGGCCACCCGGTGGTGGCGGTGATCCGCGGTACGGCCGCGAACCAGGACGGTGCCAGCAACGGTCTGACCGCGCCCAACGGCCTGGCACAGGAGGCCGTCATCCGGCAGGCCCTGGCCAACGCCCGGCTGACGGCCGACCAGGTCGACGCGGTCGAGGCGCACGGCACGGGCACGACCCTGGGCGACCCGATCGAGGCGCAGGCCCTGATCAACACCTACGGCCAGGGCCGGGGCGCCGACGAGCCGGTGTGGCTCGGCTCGATCAAGTCCAACATCGGTCACACGCAGGCCGCGGCGGGCGTCGCCGGCGTCATCAAGATGGCCCTGGCGATGCGCCACGGCGTGCTGCCGCGGACCCTCCATGTCGACCGGCCGTCCGATCACGTCGACTGGGCGGACGGGGCGCTGCGGCTGCTCGAGGAGGAGCGGCCCTGGACGACGGCGGGTGACCGGCCGCGCCGCGCGGGCGTCTCCTCCTTCGGCATCAGCGGCACGAACGCGCACGTCGTCATCGAGCAGGCCCCGTCCGACTACGAACCCGAGACCCCCGAACTCGCCGCGCTTCCCTGGCTGTTGTCGGCCAAGAGCGACGAGGCACTGCGCGAGCAGGCACGCCGCCTCCACACCTACGCCACCCGGCAGCCCGAGACACCCGTCCAGGACGTGGCCGCCTCGCTGGCCGCCCGTACCCGCTTCGACCACCGAGCCGTCGTCGACACCGCCGACCGCACCACGCTCCTCGCCGGCCTCGCCGCACTCGCCGAAGGCGCCGAAGCCCCCGGCGTGACCGTGGGCACCGTCACCCCCGGCAAGACCGCCTTCCTCTTCACCGGCCAGGGCAGCCAGCGGCTCGGCATGGGCCGCGAACTGTACGAGACCCACCCGGTGTTCGCCGCCGCCTTCGACGAGATCACCGCCCTCTTCGACCGTCTCCTGGACCGCCCCCTGCGCTCGGTCATGTGGGGCCAGGACGCGGAGCTCCTGAACCGGACCGAGTACACGCAAGCGGCGCTGTTCACGCTCCAGACCGCGCTCCACCGGACCCTGGAGCACGACGGCCTCACCCCCGACGCGCTGATCGGCCACTCGATCGGCGAGATCGCCGCCGCGCACGCCGCCGGGGTCCTCGACCTGTCCGACGCGGTCACCCTGGTCGCCGCCCGGGGCCGGCTCATGCAGTCCGCCCGCTCCGACGGCGGGATGCTGGCGGTGCAGGCGACCGAGGAGGAGGTCCGCTCCTTCCTCGCCGGCTTCGACGGCAGGCTGACGATCGCCGCGCTCAACGGGCGCCGTGCGACGGTCCTTTCGGGCGACGACGACGCCGTCGCCGAGGCGGCCGCGCACTGGACCGGTCTCGGCCGCCGCGCCAAGCGCCTGACCGTCAGCCACGCCTTCCACTCGGCCCACATGGACGGCGTCCTCGACGACTTCCGCCAGGCCATCGGCGAACTGACCTTCCGCATGCCGAAACTCCCGGTCGTCTCCAACGTCACCGGACTCCCCGCCACGGGCGACGACCTCACTACCCCCGGCTACTGGTCCGAGCACATCCGCGGAGCCGTCCGCTTCCACCCGGGCATTCAGCACCTCGAAGCGAGTGGCGTCACCCGCTACCTGGAACTCGGCCCCGACGCCACCCTGACCGCGCTCGCGCAGGACACCCTCACCACGCCCGCGACCCTGGCGGCGACCCTGCGTGGCAAGGCCTCCGAGGCACACACCCTCGCCGGCGCGCTGGCGCGTCTGCACACCGGCGGCCACACGCCCACGACGTGGCAGCCCGCCCACACCCCCGCCCACCCCGACGACCTGCCGACCTACCCCTTCCGGCAGGACCACTACTGGGTCGAGCGGACGAACGCCGGCGCGTCCGACGTCACCTCCGCCGGACTCGTCTCCGCCGGGCACCCCTTCCTGGGCGCCCTGGTGACCCTCGCCGACACCGACCAGCTGGTCCTCACCGGCCGGATCTCCCTGCGCACCCACCCCTGGCTCGCCGACCACACCATCTCCGGCACCACCCTCCTGCCGGGCACGGCCTTCATCGACCTCGCCCTGCACGCCGCGAGCCACACCGACACCCCCACCGTCGAGGAACTCACCCTCGAAGCCCCGCTGATCCTCGGCGAGCGCGGCTCGGTGGACCTCCAGCTGGTCGTCGACGCCGCCGGGCCCGACCGCCGCGCGTTCACGATCCACGCGCGCGGTGACGACGCCGAGTCCTGGACCCGGCATGCCTCCGGCACGCTGACCGCCGCCACCACGGCGCCCGAGGCCCTCCCCTGGCCGCCGCCCGGCGAACCCGTCGACCTCACCGGCCTCTACGAGGACCTGCACACCCACGGCTACGCCTACGGCCCGACGTTCCAGGGCCTCACGGCGGCCTGGCGCGACGGCGACGACCTGTACGCCGAGATCGCCCTGCCCGAGGAAGCCGACCCCCTCGGCCACCCGGTCCACCCCGCCCTCCTCGACGCCGCGCTCCACCCGCTGCTGCTCGATCTCGTGGGAGGCGCGCCCGACTCGGTCCGGCTGCCGTTCAGCTGGTCGGACGTCGCCCTGCATGCCACCGGCGCGGGCCGGTTGCGCGTCCGCCTGACCCGCTCCGGCGCCGACACGGTGGCGCTGTCCGCGACCGACCCCGAGGGCGACGCGGTCGTGACCGTCGGCTCCCTCCTGATCCGCCCTGCCGACCTCGCCTCGGCGTCCACCGCCTCCGGCGACCGGTCCCACGCCCTGTTCCGGGTGGACTGGCGGCCCGTTCCCGGCTCCGCCGACACCCGGACCGAAGCGGCCGCGCCCGTCCGGGCGGTGGTGGGCCCGGACGTCATCGGAGTCACCGCGGCCCTGGGCGAGGGCGTGGTGTGCCATGCCGACCTCGACGCGCTGGCCGCCGCCGACGCTCCGGTGCCTGCCGAGGTGCTGCTGCCGTTCACTCCGGGGCGCCCGTCCAAGGGCACGTACAACCCGGTGGAGATCGCGCGCGAGGCGCCGCACCGCATGCTGGGGCTGATCCAGCGCTGGCTGGCGGACGAGCGGTTCGCCGGCTCCCGCCTCGTCGTGGTCACCCGCAACGCCGTCTCCACCCGCTACGACGAGCCGATCCGGGACCAGAGCCTGGCCGTGTGGGGGCTGGTCCGCTCCGCGCAGACCGAGCACCCCGGCCGCTTCCTGCTGATCGACGTGGATCGCGAGGAGGGTTCGTACCGGGCCCTCGGGGCGGCGCTGGAGACGGCCGACGAGACCCAGCTCGCGATCCGCCGCGGCGCCGTCCTCGCGGCCCGGCTGAGCGCCTCCGCACCCGAGGGGCGGCTCTCGGTTCCGGCGGACTCGCCCGGCTGGCGGCTCGGTTCGACCGCGAAGGGGACGCTGGAGAACCTGGCTCTGCTGCCCGCCGAGGCCCCCGACGCGCCGCTCGCGCCGGGTCAGGTGCGGGTCGCGGTGCGGGCCGCGGGGCTGAACTTCCGCGACGTCCTCATCACCCTGGGCCAGTACCCCGGCGAGGCGCCGATCGCCAGCGAGGGCGCCGGATACGTCCTGGAGACCGGTGCCGGGGTGACCTCGGTGGCCGTCGGCGACCGGGTGATGGGCCTGTTCACCGAGGGCGCGGCGGGGCCCGTCGCCGTCACCGACCACCGGCTGCTGACCGGGGTCCCCCGCGGCTGGTCGTTCGCCCAGGCCGCCGCGGCGCCCGTGGTCTTCCTGACCGCCCTGTACGCGCTGACCGATCTGGCCGACGCCCGCGCCGGCCAGACCGCGCTGATCCACGCCGCCGCCGGCGGTGTCGGCATGGCCGCGACGCAGATCGCCCGCGACCGCGGTCTCGAGGTGTACGGCACGGCCTCCCCCGCCAAGTGGGACGCGCTGCGCTACCAGGGCTTCGACGACGCCCATCTGTCGAACTCCCGCACGCTCGACTTCGAGCGGGAGATCCTCGCCGCCACCGACGGCCGGGGCGTGGACGTGGTCCTCGACGCGCTCGTCGGCGACTACGTCGACGCGTCGCTGCGGCTGCTGCCGCGCGGTGGCCGGTTCATCGAGATGGGCAAGGCGGACATCCGCGATCCCGAGCGGGTCGCCGAGGCGCACCCGGGTGTCGTCTACCGGTCGTTCGACCTCATGGAGGCCGGTCCCGACCGCATCCAGGAGATGCTGACCGAGCTGCGGGCCCGCTTCGAGGCGGGCCGGCTGGCTCCGCCGCCCGTGGAGGCATGGGACATCCACCGGGCGCAGGACGCGTTCCGGTACCTGGGCCAGGCCCGGCACGTCGGCAAGGTCGTGCTGACCCTGCCGCGGGCCCTGGACCCCGACGGCACGGTGCTCGTGACCGGCGGCACCGGCACCCTGGGGCGGCACTTCGCCCGCCATCTGGCCACCCGGCACGGAGTGCGGCACCTGCTGCTCACGAGCCGGCGCGGCCCCGAGGCCCCGGGCGCGGACGAGCTGGTCGCCGAGCTCGCGGCGCTGGGCGCCCGCGCCACCGTGGTCGCCTGCGACACGGGCGACGCGGCGGACGTTCGCCGGCTGGTCGCCGCCGTCGAGGCCGAGCACCCGCTGACGGCCGTCGTGCACACGGCCGGTGTGCTGGACGACGGCACCATCGAGTCGATGACGCCGGAGCGGCTCGACACGGTCGCGCGGCCCAAGCAGGACGCCGCCTGGCATCTGACGGACGCCGTGCGCCATCTGGACCTGGCCGCCTTCGTGGTGTTCTCCTCGTTCGCCGGGATCGTCGGCAACGCCGGGCAGTCCAACTACGCGGCCACCAACTCCTTCCTGGACGGTCTCACCGCCTACCACCGTGCCAACGGCCTGCCCGGTGTCTCCCTCGCCTGGGGTCTCTGGGGCGGCGGAGACGACGCGGCGGCCGGCGGCATGGCCGGCGCGCTCGGGGACGGCGACCGCGCCCGGCTGGCCGGCGCGGGCTTCGCGCCGATCGACCCCGAACGCGGCCTCGCCCTCTTCGACGAGGCGCTCACCTGCGACGAGCCCCTGCTCGTCCCGCTCCGCCTGGATCTGCCCGCACTGCGGGCCCGCGCCGAGTCCGGCACCCTGCCGCCGCTGCTGCGCGGCCTGGTCCGGCCGCGGACCCGGCGGGCGGCCACGGGCGGGCGGGCGGCCTCGGCGGGCGCCGCTTCGCTGGCGGAGCGGCTCGCCGCCCTCGACGAGGCGGAGCGCGACCGGCAGTTGCTGGCGCTGGTACGGGCCGAGGCCGCGGCCGTCCTCGGCCACGGCGCCGCCGACTCCCTCGCCCCGGAACGGGCGTTCAAGGACGTCGGCTTCGACTCCCTGACCGCGGTCGAGCTGCGCAACCGGCTCAACTCCGCGACCGGACTGCGTCTGCCCTCGTCGCTGGTCTTCGACCACCCGACCCCGGCGGCGCTCGCCGCCCATCTGCGGACCGGGCTGCTCGGCGAGACCGCTTCCGCCCCGGCGCCCGCCGGTGTGCGGCCGGCGTCCGGAGCGGTGGCGCCCGGCGACGACGATCCGATCGCCATCGTCGGCATGGCCTGCCGCTACGCGGGCGGGGTCGCCTCGCCCGAGGACCTGTGGCGGCTGGTGGCCGCCGGCACGGACGCGGTGACCGACTTCCCCGAGGACCGGGGCTGGGACACCGAGGGTCTCTACGACCCCGATCCGGCGCGCTCCGGGACCTCGTACACACGGCGCGGCGCGTTCCTCACCGGGGCCGACCGCTTCGACGCGGCGTTCTTCGGGATCAACCCACGCGAGGCGACGGCCATGGACCCGCAGCAGCGTCTGCTGCTCGAAACGGCCTGGGAGGCCGTTGAGCGTGCCGGGATCGACCCGACGACGCTGCGCGGCAGCGACACGGGCGTGTTCGCGGGTGTGGTAGCCGGCGACTACGTCACCCGGCTCGGACAGGCGCCCGAGGCCGTCGAGGGGTATCTGGCGACGGGCACCACCGCCAGCGTCGCCTCGGGTCGCATCGCCTACTCTTTCGGTCTGGAGGGCCCGGCCGTCTCGGTGGACACGGCGTGCTCGTCGTCGCTGGTGGCGCTGCACCTGGCGGCGCAGTCGCTGCGCCAGGGCGAGTGCTCGCTGGCGCTGGCCGGCGGCGCGACCGTCCTGGCGGGTCCCACGAGCTTCATCGAGTTCAGCCGCCAGCGGGCGCTGTCTCCCGACGGGCTCTCCAAGGCCTTCTCGGACTCCGCGGACGGCACCGGCTGGGGTGAGGGGGCCGGCCTGCTGCTCCTGGAGCGGCTCTCCGACGCCCGGCGCAACGGGCATCCCGTGCTCGCCCTGGTGCGGGGCACGGCCACCAACCAGGACGGCGCCAGCAACGGCCTCTCCGCGCCCAACGGGCCCTCGCAGGAGCGGGTGATCCGGCAGGCCCTCGCCAACGCCCGGCTCACCGCCGCGCAGGTGGACGCCGTCGAGGCGCACGGCACCGGCACACGGCTCGGCGACCCCATCGAGGCGCAGGCCCTGATCAACACCTACGGCGGCGAGCGTGACGCCGAACACCCGCTGTGGCTCGGCTCGTTGAAGTCCAACGTCGGTCACACGATGGCGGCCGCGGGCGTCGGCGGTGTCATCAAGATGGTGATGGCCATGCGCAACCGCAGGCTGCCGAAGACGCTCCATGTCGACCGGCCCACCGAGCACGTCGACTGGTCGGACGGCACCGTGCGGCTGCTCACCGAGGACCGCGCGTGGGACACGGCCGGTGACGAGCCGCGCCGGGCCGGCATCTCCTCCTTCGGCATCAGCGGCACCAACGCGCACGTCATCATCGAGCAGGCCGACACCGACCTCGCCGCCGCGCCGGCGAGCGAGGAACTCCCGGCGCTTCCCTGGCTGTTGTCGGCGAAGACCGCGGAAGCCCTGAAGGACCAGGCGCGGCAGCTCCGCGCGTACGCCACCGGACGCCCCGACGTCCCCGCCGAGCGGATCGCGGACGCGCTCGCGGCCCGTACCCGCTTCGAGCACCGTGCCGTCGTCGCCGCCGGGGACCGCGAGGACCTGCTGGCCGGGCTCGACGCGCTCGCCGACGGCAAGGAGGCCCCGGGGCTGGTCACCGGCTCCACCGTGGGTCACGAACCCGGCCGCGCCGTGTTCGTCTTCCCCGGCCAGGGCAGCCAGTGGCTCGCGATGGGCCGTGAACTGATGGCGGAGAGCGACGAGTTCGCTCGGTACGTACGGGAGTGCGCCGAGGCGCTCGCCCCGCACACCGACTGGGACCTGACGGCCGTACTGGCCGGCGATCCGCAGGCCGCCGAGCTCGACCGCGTCGACGTGGTGCAGCCCGCGCTGTTCGCGATGATGGTCTCGCTCGCCCGGCTCTGGCGCCACCACGGCGTCGAGCCCGCCGCCGTGATCGGGCACTCCCAGGGCGAGATCGCGGCCGCCTACCTCTCCGGCGCGCTCACCCTCGCCGACGCCGCCCGGGTCGCCGCGCTGCGCAGCAGGGCCATCACCCGCCTCGCCGGCACCGGCGGCATGCTGTCCGTCCAGCTGCCCGCGGACACCGTGCGGGAGCGGCTGCTCGACGACACGTACATCGCCGCGGTCAACGGCCCGGCCGCGACGGTCGTCTCGGGCGCGGCCGACGCCCTGGAGACGCTCAAGGAGCTGCTCACGGGCGAGAACGTCCGGGCCAGGACGATCCCCGTCGACTACGCCTCGCACTCCCCGCACGTCGACGCGCTGGAGGAGGAGCTGCGGGAGCTTCTCGCCGGGGTCGTCCCCGGCACGGCGGACGTGCCCTTCTACTCGACCGTCACGCATGCCCCGCTCGCGGGCACGGAGCTCACCGGCGCCTACTGGCTGCGCAATCTGCGCGAGCCGGTGCTCTTCGAGGAGACCGTGCGCCGGCTGCTCGCCGACGGGCACACCACGTTCATCGAGGTGAGCCCGCACCCCGTGCTCGTCACCGCGATCCAGGACACGATCGAGGACGCCGGGACCCCGGCGGTCGCGCTGGGTTCGCTGCGCCGCGACCAGGGCGGCCGGGGGCGCTTCGCCACCTCGCTCGCCGAGGCGCACGTGGCGGGCACCTCGCCCGGCGCGTGGCGTCCGGAGCGGCACCCGGCGGACCCGGCCGGACTGCCCACGTACCCCTTCCAGGGGCAGCGCTACTGGCTGGAGGGGTCCGGGACGGCCGTCGACGCGGACGGCCTCGGCCTGGACGCGGCCGGGCACCCGCTGCTCGGTGCGAGCGTCCCGCTCGCCGAGGGCGACCAGGTGGTGTTCACGGGCCGGATCTCGCTCCGTACCCACCCCTGGCTGGCCGAGCACGCGGTGGAGGGCACCGCGCTGCTCCCGGGCACCGGCTTCCTGGACCTGGCGCTGCACGCGGCGGACCGGACGGGCGCTGGTGCGGTCGACGACCTGACCCTCGAGGCGCCGCTGACGCTCGCCGAACAGGGCACGGTGGCCCTCCAGGTGACCGTCGGCGCCCCCGACGCGGCGGGCCGCAGGCCGCTCGCGATCCACTCGCGCACCGGCGACGACCCCGGCTGGATCCGGCACGCCACCGGCGCCCTCGCGCCGGCCGGATCGCCCGCCGGGCAGCTCGCCTGGCCGCCGTCCGGCGAGCCCGTCGACCTGGGCGGCGCGTACGACGAACTGGCCGCCCGCGGCTATGCCTACGGGCCGCTCTTCCAGGGCCTCACCGCGCTCTGGCGCGACGGCGACGACCTCTACGCCGAGGTCACCCTTCCCGAAGGCACCGACGCCTCGGGCCATGCCCTGCACCCCGCGCTGTTCGACGCGGCCCTGCACCCGCTGGCGCTCGCGCCGGCCGGCGGAGCCGGGGCGGCGGACGAGGTCCTGCTGCCGTTCTCCTTCAGCGGGGTGACCCTGCATGCCACCGGTGCCACGGCGCTGCGGGTGCGGCTGACCAGGACCGGGGAGACCTCGGTCGCCCTCCGGGTCACCGACCCGGACGGCGCGCCCGTCGCCGAGTGCGAGGCGCTGGCGCTGCGTCCGTTGCCGGCGGCGGAGCTGGCCGCGCTGCGGTCGCGGGGCGCGGGAGACCTGCCCCTCTACACGGTCGAATGGACCGGGCCGGTCACCGTTTCGGCGCAGGCCCCGGCCTCGTCGGAGGGCGCGTGGGCGGTGCTCGGGGAGGACACGGACAAGCTCGCGGGGATCCTGGGGGCCACCGTGTTCGCCGGTCCCGCCGAGCTCGGCGCGGCCGTCGCGAACGGCACCGTACGGCTGCCGGACACGGTCGTCGCCTCGTTCCCGGGGGCGTACGGTCGCGCCGGAGCACGGACGGAAGGGGCGCCGCAGGACGGGGCGCCGCACGGCACCGCGCAGACCGGCGCCGACGTGCGGGCCTCGCTGACCGGACTGCTCGCGCTGCTGCGCGACTGGCTGGACGACGAACGCCTAGCCGCCGGGCGGCTGTTGGTGGCGGTGCGCGGCGCGGTCGCCGTGCGGGACGGGGACGACCTCGACCCGGTGGCCGCCGCCGTCTGGGGACTCCTGCGCACGGCACGGACCGAGAACCCCGACCGGATCGTCCTGGTCGACCACGACGGCTCGGCCGCCTCGCTGGCCGCCCTCACCTCGGCCGTGGCGACCGACGAGGGCGAACTCGCCCTGCGAGACGGTGTGTTGTACGCACCTCGGCTCACCGCAGCGCCGCGCTTCGCGCCGCCCGCCGGGGAGGCCCGGCACGCCTGGGACCCGGACGGGACCGTCCTGGTCACCGGCGCGACCGGCACGCTGGGCGGACTGCTCGCCCGCCGGCTCGTCACCGAGCACGGCGTACGACACCTGCTGCTGACCAGCCGGCGCGGCCCCGCCGCCCCGGGCGCCGAGGAGCTCGCCGCCGAACTCATCGCGCTGGGCGCGGAGGTCCGGATCGAGGCGTGCGACGCGGGCGACCGTTCCTCGCTCGCCGCACTGCTGGCCACCGTGCCCGCCGACCGTCCGCTGACGGCGGTGGTGCACGCGGCCGGAGCCCTGGACGACGGGGTGATTCAGTCGCTGACCCCGGAGCGGCTCGACACGGTGCTCGCCCCCAAGGCCGACGCCGCGCTCCATCTCCACGAGCTCACCCGTGATCTGCCGCTCGCCGGCTTCGTCCTCTTCTCCTCCCTCGCGGGTGTCGTGGGCAACGCGGGCCAGGGCAACTACGCCGCCGCCAACGCCCTGCTGGACGGTCTGGCCGCGCACCGCCGCGCTCTCGGACTGCCCGCGCTCTCCCTGGCCTGGGGCCTGTGGGAGGACGGCAGCGCGCTGACCGGCCACCTCGGCGACCGGGAACGCGACCGGCTCGGCCGCGACGGTGTCGTCCCGCTGACGGCCGAGGACGGGCTCGCCCTCCTCGACCTCGCCCTGGCCGGCGGACCGGCCGCCGTGGTCGCGGCGCGCCTGGACCGCGCCGAGCTGCGGCGCCGGGCCGGGGCGGGGCTCCTTCCGCCGCTCTTCTCCGCCCTGGTGAAGGCCCCGGCGCGCCGGGCGGCGACCGCGTCGGCGACCAAGTCCCTGGCCGAACGGCTGGTCTCGGTGCCGGAGTCGGAGCGCGAGCGACTGGTGCTCGACCTGGTGCGGGAGACGGCAGCGGTGGTCCTCGGTCACAGCGACCCGGCCCTCATCGACGACGAGCAGTCGTTCAAGGAGCTCGGTTTCGACTCCCTGACGGCGGTGGAATTCCGTAACCGCCTGACCGCCGCCACCGGGCTGAAGCTGCCCGCGACCGTGGTCTTCGACCACCCCTCGCCGGCCGCGCTGGCCGCCCTGCTGCGCACCCGTGCACAGGCGGCCGCCGCCGAGCAGACCCCGGCCGGGGCGACGGCGGGCGGGGGCGCCGGGTCCGTGTCCGATCCGCTCGCCGGACTCGACGCCCTGGAGCGGGCGCTGGCCCGGACCCCGGACGACGACACCGACACCCGTACGGAGGTCGGCAGGCGGCTGCGGGAGCTGCTGCGCGGACTCGAGGCGCCGACCGCGTCCTCGGCCGCCCCGGCACCGGACGTGGCCGCCCGTATCAAGTCGGCCTCGGCCACCGATCTTCTCGACCTCATCGACAGCGAATTCGGCAGGAAGGCCCGGTCGAAGTGACGACGCCGGCAAGCAGCACCGAGAGCACGCACAGCACCGGAGGCGCCGAGCGCGCGCCGGGCACCGACGACACGCCCGCTTCGGGCACCGCGGGCGCCGCCTCCCAGGAGGAGCGGCTCGTCGAGTACCTCAAGTGGATCACCGCCGATCTGCACGAGACCCGGCAGCGGCTCGCCGAGGTCGAGTCGGCCGCACGGGAGCCGATCGCCGTCGTCGGGATCGGCTGCCGCTACCCCGGCGGCATCCGCGGCCCCGAGGACCTGTGGCGGGTCGTGGACTCCGGCACCGATGTCATCGGCGGCTTCCCGGAGGACCGCGGCTGGGACCTCGACGCGCTGTACGACGCCGATCCGGACCGCTCCGGCACCTCGTACACGCGCAGCGGCGGGTTCCTGCCCGACGCCACCGAGTTCGACGCCGGCTTCTTCGGGCTCAGCCCGCGCGAGGCGCTGGCCACCGACCCACAGCACCGGCTGCTCCTGGAGACCACCTGGGAGGCGCTCGAACAGGCGGGGCTCGACCCGCGGGAGCTGCGGGGCAGTCGGACGGCGGTCTTCGCCGGCCTGATGTACAGCGACTACGCGGCGCGGCTGCCGCGCATCCCCGCGGAGGTCGAGGGGTTCATCGGCAACGGCACCGCTCCCTCGGTCGCCACCGGCCGGATCGCGTACACCTTCGGGTTCGAGGGGCCGGCCGTCACCGTCGACACCGCCTGCTCCTCCTCCCTGGTCGCCATCCATCTCGCCGTCCAGGCGCTGCGTCAGGGCGAGTGCACGCTCGCGCTGGCCGGTGGGGCGACGGTGCTGTCGACCCCGGGCCTGTTCACCGAGTTCAGCCGGCAGCGGGGACTCTCCCCCGACGGCCGGTGCAAGTCCTTCGCCGCCTCCGCCGACGGCACCGGCTTCGGCGAGGGCGCGGCTCTGATCGTCCTGGAGCGGCTCTCCGACGCCCGCCGCAACGGCCATGACGTCTTCGCCGTGATCCGGGGCAGCGCCACCAACCAGGACGGCGCGAGCAACGGGCTGACCGCGCCCAACGGTCCGGCGCAGGAGGCGGTCATCCGCCAGGCGCTGGACAACGCCCGGCTGGCCCCCGCCGATGTCGACGCCGTCGAGGCCCACGGCACCGGCACCACGCTCGGCGACCCGATCGAGGCGCAGGCGCTCGTCAACGCCTACGGCGAGGAGCGGTCCGCGGACCGTCCGCTGTGGCTGGGCGCGCTCAAGTCCAACATCGGGCACACCCAGGCGGCGGCCGGGGTCGGCGGCGTCATCAAGATGGTGATGGCGCTGCACCACGGGGTGCTGCCCCGCACCCTGCACGCGGACGAGCCGACGCCGCACGTGGACTGGGAGAGCGGGACGGTACGTCTGCTGTCCCGGCCGCGCCCGTGGCCGGCCGAGGAAGGCCGGCCGCGCCGGGCCGCCGTCTCCTCCTTCGGTATCAGCGGCACCAACGCGCATCTGATCCTGGAGGAGGCGCCCGAAGCCCCGGAAGGGGAGGTCCCGGACGGCGGCGCGGAGCCGGACCCGGCCGAGGCGGCCCCGCTCCCGGTGACCGCCTGGCCGCTCTCCGGTCGTGGCGCCGAGGCACCGGCCGCGCAGGCTCGCCGGCTCCTGGAACACCTGACGGACCACCCCGCCCTCACGCCCGCCGAGGTGGCGGACGCGCTCGCCACCCGCCCGGCGCTGGAGGACCGGGCGGTCGTCCTGGGCGAGGACCGCGAGACGCTGCTGCGTGGTCTCACGGACCTCGCGGCCGGGGCCAGGTCCGCGGGTGTCGTGCGGGGCCGGACCGACCGCCGGGCGCGCACCGCGTTCCTGTTCACCGGCCAGGGCAGCCAGCGGGTGGGCATGGGCCGGGAGCTGTACGGAGCGCATCCGGTGTTCGCCGCCGCCTTCGACGAGGTGTGCGGGCTCTTCGACGAGCATCTGGAACACCCCTTGCGGGAGGTCGTGTTCGCGGCGCCGCGGACCGAGCGCGCCGCGCTCCTGGACCGGACGCAGTACGCGCAGGCCGCCCTCTTCGCCCTGGAGACGTCCCTGTTCCGGACCATGGAGCACCACGGTCTCGTACCGGACTTCGTGATCGGGCACTCCGTGGGCGAACTGGCCGCCGCCCACGCGGCCGGGGTGCTCACCCTGGAGGACGGCGTCGCGGCACAACCCCCGCCCGGGCCGCTACTTGAGTCCGCGCGCGGGCGCCGCGCCCACGGGGGCCCACCGCGGGAGGAGAGA
>NZ_JBHWBS010000047.1:36817-55493 GCF_042735655.1 Streptomyces sp. NPDC059567
TTTCCCTGATTTTCTTGTGCGCCAACGCGGGGGTCCACGCGCCCCCCCCCCCCGCGGGGGGGGGGCACACCCTGGCGGAGGGGGGCGCGTCCGGCCCCCCCCGCGGCCGGCTGATGGAGTCGGCGCGGGGCGACGGCGCCATGGTGTCCCTGCAGGCGTCGGAGGAGGAAGTCGACGCCTTCCTGGCCGAAGGGTACGCGGGCCGGCTGGCGGTCGCCGCCGTGAACGGCCCCCGGTCCGTGGTCGTCTCCGGCGACGCGGACGCGGCCGCCGAGGCCACCGCGCACTGGCGGGGCCAGGGCCGCAAGACGAAGCGGCTGCGGGTCAGTCACGCCTTCCACTCGCCCCATATGGACGGCATCCTCGACGCGTTCCGGCAGGCCGTCTCCCAACTGTCCTTCAAGCCGCCGGTGATCCCGCTGATCTCCAATCTGACCGGCCGGCCAGCGACCGCCGACGAGCTGTGCTCCCCCGGCTACTGGGTGCGGCACGTCCGCGAGGCCGTCCGCTTCCACCCGGGCGTCCGTCACCTGGAGGACCAGGGGGTGCGGGTGCACATCGAGCTCGGCCCGGACGGGGTGCTGGCGGCGCTCGCCGGTCAGAGCCTGCGGGAGGAGCCTCCGGTCCTCGTCCCGGCGCTGCGGGGCGACCGCCCCGAGCTGCGGACGCTCCTCGCGGCGCTCGGCCTGGCCTGGGCGCACGGGCGCCCGGTGAGCTGGGGCGACGCCTCCGGTACCGGCCGTCGCGTACCCCTCCCCCCGTACGCGTTCCAGCGGCGCGCGTACTGGCTGAACGGACCGGCCCTGCGGCCCGCCGACGACGCGGCCGCACCCTTGATTCCGGCGCGGGACGGCGGCTCCGATGTCGTCGATGCCCTCGGACACCCCGTCCTGCGCCGGCACCTCGCCGAGCTCGGCCCCCGGGAGCGGGAGGCGGAGCTGCTGGAACTGGTGCGCGTGTCGGCGGCCTCGGTGCTCGGGCACGAGTCGGCGGCGGAGATCGCCCCGGACGCAACGTTCCTGGAGGCGGGGTTCACCTCGTTCACCGGGCTCGAGCTGCGGAATCTGCTGAGCGACGCGACGGGTCTCGAACTGCCCGCGGCGGTCGCCTTCGACCATCCGACCCCGGCCGAGCTGGCCCGGCTGCTGGCAGCGGAGATCGGCGGGGAGCGGTCCGGCGGGGAGGCAGGATAGAATACGGGGTCATACCCCGGTTTGGTGCCGCTGCCGTCGCCGACGGGAGCGGCACCGTTCCCAGCACGGCAAGGAGAAGACAGCCCGATGCGCGCAGACGCCCGCCGCAATTACGAGCGACTCCTGTCCGAGGCCAAGAAGGCCTTCGACGAGCACGGTATCCACACGTCACTCGACGACATCGCCAAGCAGGCGGGGCTGGGCAACGCGACGCTCTACCGCCACTTCCCGACCCGGGAGAGCCTGCTGGAGACGATGCTCCGCGACAGCATCTCCGAACTCGGCAGCACCGCACGCGAGTTGCTGACCACCGAGCCCGCCGGAGCGGCGCTGGCGACCTGGGTGCGGGCGGCGGTCGCGCACGCCACGACGTACCGCGGTCTCGTCACGATGCTGATGGACAGCCTGAAGGACGAGACGTCCGAGCTGAACAACGCCTGCACGTCGATGCAGTCGTCCGGCCAACAGCTGCTGGAGCGCGCGCAGCGAGCGGGCGAGGTACGGGACGACACGACGGCCTCCGAGCTCTTCGCCCTGATCGCAGCAGCGGCATGGACCCGGGAACACGCCCCGGAAGAAGCCGACCAGGTCCTGACGGTCCTCATCGACGGTCTGTGGCCACCACACCGCTGACGGGCCGCGGGCGGGCGGACCTTGGGTACCGGGTCGCGGGCTGGGCCTAGGCCGCCACGCCGGTGACGGGTCGCGGGCTGGCGGGCCTTGAACACCGCACCGCGGGGCAGGTCGCGGGCGGGCGAGCCTTGGGTACCGGCCGCCGACGGTCCGCGGGCCGGCGAGCCTAGGCCACGCGGCGCTGACGGTCGCAGACGGGCGCAGACGGGCGCAGACGGGCGCAGACGGGCGCAGACGGGCGCAGACGGGCGCAGACGGGCGAGCCTAGGCCGCCGCGCGTCCACCGGGCGAGAGCTCGCAGGCCTTGGCCAGCGCGAACCACCCGGGCGAGCACTCGGCGGGCTTCGGCCACCGGGCTCCCGTCCGGACGGGAGCGCGACCGGCCATGGCCGGTTTCTCGCCGGCCGCACGGGCCCGCCCGGTCGGGGGCGCTCGCTCAGCGGGGCAGGCGCGCCAGCCTGCGGGTGATCAGTGCGGCGAGCTCGTCGGCACGGTCCGCCAGATAGAAGTGCCCGCCGCCGGAGAAGACGGTGCAGGCGAACTCCCCCGTGGTGTGGGCCTGCCAGGCCCGCGCCTCCTGCTCGGTCACGCGAGGGTCGCGATCGCCGAGGAGGACTTCCACGGGCGTCGGGACGACCGCGTCCGGGCCCGGGCGGTAGGTCTCGATCGCCCGGTAGTCCGCGCGCAGCGGCGGCAGGACCAGCTCGCGCATCTCCGGGTCGTCGAGCAGCGCGGCGGAGACCCCGCTGAGCCGCTCCGTCTCGGCGATCAGCGCGTCGTCGTCGAGCAGATGAAACGCCTCCGACCGGTGTGTCGACGGCGCCCGCCGTCCGGAGGCGAACAGGACCGCCGGTTCACTGAGTCGTGCCGCCTCGAACGCGACGATCGCCCCCATGCTGTGGCCGAAGTACGCCGGCCGGCGGTCCGCCCACGGCTCCAGCGCGGCCACCACCCCCGCCGCGAGCTCCCGGACGTCGTCCACGGGAGCCTCCGCCCGCCGGTCCTGACGCCCCGGATACTGGACGGCCAGCACCTCGACGGTCGGACTCAGCAGCCGCGAGAGTCCGTGGAAGTAGCTGGCCGAGCCTCCCGCATGGGGAAAGCACACGAGCGGTATCCGCTCCGCGCCACCGGGGGCCGGCGCGTGAAAGCGCCTGATCCACACCTCGCTGTCGACCATCAGCCCCGTCATGCCTGCACTCCTCGCGTCCGGATCACCTACAAACCCCGCCGATCCTGCCCCACCGTCCTTAAGCCCGGATTACGCCCGCACCACGAGCCCCGCCCGCACCCCACTCCATGCGCCGCCCGTCGGCTCCCGGCGCGCCGGTCGCACCTGTCGCACCCGTCGCGCCTGCGGGCCCGGTGGCACCCGCGGCTCCCGTTGAGCCCGTCGCGCCTGCGGCCCCGCGCCGCGCGTACACGCCCCCGCTCGCACCCCGGACGCAGGGCGTCCGTACCCCGACTCCGTCAACGCATCCGTCAGCATCCCGTCCTCACCTGCCCGGTCGGGTGAATACCGGCCTTCCGGCGGGGCGCGTCCCGTGAGGCCAGTGACCGGGGCCCGGCGCGCGTCGTTGGCTCGGGCGGAGCCGGACCGCCCGGCCCGCGCGCCGGCGGCCGCTGCCGGTGCGTCGTTCTCACGTGTGGCCCTCCCTCACGGGAAGGGCCTGGGCCGAGGAGGCCGCCATGTCCCAGGAAGCCGCGCCTGAAAGGGCGATGCCCGAGCAGCCGGTCCAGCATTCCGTGCCCGAGCAGAAGGGCCCCGGCGCATCCAAGGGCCTGCTGCAGCAGATGGAGGAGCTGATGGCGGCGCTCACCGCCGATCTGTCGCAGCTCGACGCCGACCTTCAGTCCTCGGCGGACCGCCATGAGCCCCCCGCCAAGGGCGAGCCGCTCACGGGCTGAGCACTCTCCGGCCGCCCACCGCCCGTTTCCACGGCGGGCGCCCCCGCGGTTCCCGTTCATGACGGCCCCGCCGGGCCCGCCCGCTCACGGGCTACATCGGGCGGCCGGTCCCGCTCCCGTACCGCGAGCCGGCGCAGCATCCCCCGCACCCGGTCGTTCGACTCGTCGGCCGCGTCGATCGCCTCGATGCACTGCCAGTAGAGCCCCTCCTCGTCGGTGACACAGGCCACGCCCACAAGAGCGATTCCCACCTCCCCCAGAAGCGCGCTGAGCGCCGTCAGCGCCACGCGCGTGTCCCCCACTCCGGTCAGCTGAGTGGCTCTCAGACCGCCTGTACGCAGCGCGGGGTGGTCGACCACCGCGCGCCCGCCCCCTATCTCGCTCAACCCCCGCGCCTCGCCCCGCAACTCCAGCGGTCCGCCAAGCGCGAGATGACTCCCCATCGCCTGGGCGAGGGCCTGTGCCTGCCACGCCTCCGCCACGATGTCCAACGCTTCCCTGCTCCGCGCCAGCGCGTTCCGCCCCGTCGCGATCAGTCGCTCCGCTTCCATCGACGCCGCCCCCGTTCGTACGACTTACTGCCCACTCACTCCACTACCCAGAGTGAAGCTGCCTGAGCCCCAACGCCAGAGGAATTCGGAAATCTGTGGACAGGAAGCTCGACGGGGAAATCCCGATCACTCCGAAGAGTGACGATCATCGTTCTCGACGGCACCCGCGAGCCGTCCCGAGGCCAACCCCCGCGGCAGCGCACCCCGTTCCGGTCGATCGTCGCCTCCTGGGAGCGCCTTGCCTCACCGCTCCAGCTCCACGACCGACACCCCTGGCGTCTCCCGGGCATGCACGGCGGCCGTCTCCCCGACGGTCGCCACGAGCCTGATGTGTCCACCGGCACAGATGGTGCTGGCGAGGCCCAGCAGCTCCCGGATCTGACGACGATCCAGCCCCCGGTCGAACCCGTCCGCGAGCACGGTCAACGTCCGCATGGCGTCCGGGACTTCGGCGAGCTGGTCCATGGCGAGCACACCCGGACCGGTGAGGAGGACGAGCGCGAGCGCGAGATAGCGGAGTTCCCCGTCGCCGAGCCGCCCCAACGGAGTGGCCACCCCGCGCTCCAGGACCGCCCGCACCCTCCCGTCCGGCAGTTCCTCGACACCGAGCCCCGTCACCGGCCCCGCGCAGCCCGCGCCCGCGACCGAGGCCAACCGGGCATGCCGGCGCGGGCAGTCGGTGCGGGTGCGGTGCAGCACCTCCGCGAGGTTGTCGCAGCCACGCCGCAGCCGTCCCTCCCCCGTCGGCACGGGTGCGCGCATCCGGTCGGGCCGGGGGTCGCAGACGAAGACCGAACGCAGCGCCACCACCACCTGTTCCGCCGCGGCCAGGACCTCCAGCTGGCCCTTCGTCTTTCCGGCGACCCTCAGCGGCAGGAGGGCCGTGCCCAGCAGGTCGTCGGGGAACGGCGCCCGCGTGACGGGGGTGGCCCCGGCGGTGTGCCATTCGGCCTGGACGGCGTCGCGGCCCGGGTCGCG
This sequence comes from Streptomyces sp. NPDC059567, assembly GCF_042735655.1. Lineage (NCBI taxonomy): Bacteria > Bacillati > Actinomycetota > Actinomycetes > Kitasatosporales > Streptomycetaceae > Streptomyces > Streptomyces sp. NPDC059567. The sequence goes on from NZ_JBHWBS010000047.1 coordinate 42,081, forward strand.
GAGGGCGGTGGTGAGCAACGTACGGCCGCGGCAGGTGAGCCGTTCGCCGACGATTCGGAGCCGGGGTTCGGCCTGTACGGCGATGTCGAGCTGGACGGGGCCGACCGGGCCGTCGACCGTGCACCCGATCCTGAACCCCCGCCTCCCCTGGGCGTCGGGCCTGGCGCGTTCGGGAACGCAGTCGGCCGCGTCGGGAAACACTGTGGCCAGATCGTCACCCGCACCCAGTCGCGCCAGCGCCTCGTACGCCAGCAGAGCACTGGACTTCCCGCTCCCGCTCGCCCCGGCGAAGAGCGTCACCGGCCCCAGGGGGTGGACGGCCGCGCGGTGGGAGGCGAAGGCGGAGAGACGCAGCTCGGTGACGGCGGGGCGGGCGGGCCGCCGCGTGGAGTCGCCGATGCGATGCCGCAGCACGTCACCCGGGGAGTCGTGCGAGGAGTCACGCACGACGTCGTACGCGGCGTGGTGCCCGGCGTCGTACGCGGCGTGGTGCCCGGCGTCGTACGCGGCACGGTGCGCGGTGTGGTGCGCGGTCTCCCGTGCGGGAGCGGGAGCGGGAGCGGGAACGAGGGTGGAGGTGGCGGAAGTGTCGGAATCGGGCGTAAGGCCGCCGGTGGAGTGCATGATCGGACCGTACGCAGACCGATGTATGACGAACCGTTACGCCGAGATGACCTTCCTACGATCGGGGGACGGCGACCCCCATGCCGTCGTCCTCCGACTCCGGCGCGCCCTCGACCTCGGTGCCGGCCGGGGTCAGCAAGAAGACGTTGCGGTCGACCCGGTGCATGGAGCTGCCGAGCCCGAAGACGACACCGCTGCTGAAGTCCAGGATGCGCTTGGCCACTTCGGTGTCGGCGCCGGTCAGGTCCAGCAGCACCGGGATCTGGGCGACGAGGTATTCGGCGACCTCGCGGGCATCGGCGAAGACCTGCACCCGCAGGACGACCATGCGGCGCTGCTCGGCGGCCTCGTACGGGTCGTGCATCGCGCGATGGTCGACTCTGGACGGCCATTCGTCACGGCCGCGCAGGGGGACGACCTGCGCAAGGCCCTCCCACTGCTCGTCGGTGACGTCGTACCTCTCGTACCTACTCATGCACCCATCCTCCCGTCCCTCACTCGTTCGGCCCAACAGCGACACGACCCGACTCGACGTGACTCTCTACAAGTCGACAAAGCAGGAGCCGAAGGGGCCGAGCCGAAGGTGCGAGTCGAAGTGCGAGCCGACGGCGACAGGGGCGCGAGTGGACGCCACTCGACCCGGTTCGCGCCCCTCACCGCTCGACCGGCAGCCCCCGCGGCTCCTTGATCCGCTTCATGATGATCTGCGAGTTGACCTCGGTGACCCCGGTCAGCGAGGTCAGCCGCTCGATCCAGAGGCGTTCGTACGCGGCGAGGTCGGCGACCGCGATCCGGAGCAGGCAGCCGGGACTGCCGAAGAGGCGGTGGGCCTCGATGACGTCGGGGATGTCCCGCAGCGCATCCTCGAAGGCCTCGACGGTCTCCCGGTCGCGCCGGACCTCGATGGAGACGAGCACCTCGAAGCCCCGCCCGACCGCCGCCGGATCGATGACCGCGCGGTAGCCCTGGATCACCCCGTCCTCCTCCAGCTGCCGCACCCGCCGCAGGCAGGCAGAGGCGCTGAGGCCGACGTGCTGGGCAAGCTCCAGGTTGGTCAGCCGACCGTCTTCCTGAAGCTCGCGCAAGATACTGCGATCAATGCGATCCATGACGCAATTATGCACCGCGGAATTCATGATTCCGCGCCCGAATCCGCAATCACATTCGACACAAGCTCGCCTATCGTTGCGAGTGCGACGACCTTCGACCTCCGGGACAGACAGACATGCAGTGGACACGCGACGACCGGCCCCGCCGGATCACCCTCATCAGCACCGGCGGCACCATCGCCAGCCGCTGGCAGGGCACCGGATACGCCGCCGACGCGTCCGGTGACGACGTCCTGGCCACCTCCGCCCTGCCCGAGGGCGTGGCGGTCGAGGTCGTGGACCTGTTCAACGTCAACAGCTCCCGGATGACCAGCGCCCGGCAGCTGACGCTGCTGCGCGCGGTCCACGCGGCCCTGGCCGACCCCGGCGTGGACGGCGTCGTGGTCACCCACGGCACGGACACCCTGGAGGAGTCGGCGTTCTTCCTGGACCTCCACCACTCCGACCCGCGGCCGGTCGTCTTCACCGGCGCGCAGCGCCCGCTCGGTACGGGGGACGGCGACGGCCCGGGCAATGTCTACGACGCCCTGCAGGTCGCCGCTTCGGTACATGACCTGGGCGTCCTCGTCGTCTTCGACGGCCGGGTCCACGCGGCGCGCGGCACGGTGAAGACGCAGACGCTCGCGGCCGACGCGTTCGCCGACCCCTCCGAGCAGGGTCTCGGCAAGGTGGGGTTCGGCAGCGTGGACATCCGCCGCAGCCCGGACCGGCCCACGCCGCTCCCCCTCCCCGTGGCCGGGGGCACCCCGCCCCGGGTCGACCTGGTGATGCACCACAGCGACGGCGACCCGCTGTTCCTGAAGACGTCCGTCGCGGCCGGCGCCCAGGGCGTCGTGCTGGTCGGCACCGGCGCGGGCAACGCCACCCCCGAGATAGCCGAGGCCGTCGCGGACGCGGTGGCCCAGGGCACCCTCGTCGCGCTCAGCACCCGGGTCCCCGCGGGTCCGGTCGCGGAGATCTACACCGGCGGCGGAGCCGTGGACCTGGTGGCCGCGGGCGCGGTGCCGGCCGGAACGCTGCGCGCGGGCCAGGCCCGGATGGCGGTCCTCGCGACCCTCTTGTCCGATGTCGCCCCGGACCGACGCCCCGCACTGCTGCACGGCCTCCTGAACGGCCCCACCCGCGCCGAACCCGCACTGACGGCGGCGGGCTCCCGCTTCTCCGGCGGCTCCTGACCACGCGCCGGCGTCCGTCCCCTTCCCCTCCTCCGACGGACGCCGGCCCTCCTCCCTCCCCCGACGGACGCCGGCCCTCCTCCCTCCTCCCTCCTCCCGGCGGGTCCACCCGCCCGGGCACCTCGTCGTGCCCTCCCCACGCCTCACCTCAGAACCCCTCCCCTCCCCTTAAGGCACTGACCTCGATGAAGACTGTCTCCCGCCGTGAGCACGACCTCCTCGGAGAGCGGGAGGTGCCCGCCGACGCGTACTGGGGCATCCACTCCCTGCGCGCCATGGAGAACTTCCCCATCACGGGAACGCCGATCTCCGTCTACCCGCAGCTGATCGACGCGCTGGCCGCCGTCAAGGAGGCCGCCGCGCTGACCAACGAGGAGCTGGGCCTGCTCGCCCCGGAGAAGGCGGCCGCCATCGTCGCCGCCTGCCAGGAGATCCGTTCCGGGAAGCTGCACGACCAGTTCGTCGTCGACGTCATCCAGGGCGGCGCCGGAACCTCGACGAACATGAACGCCAACGAGGTCGTCGCCAACCGGGCCCTCGAACTCCTCGGCCACGCCAAGGGCGACTACCAACACCTGCACCCGAACGAGGACGTCAACCTCAGCCAGTCCACGAACGACGTCTACCCGACCGCCGTCCGGATCGCGGCGATCACGGCGGTCCGCGGGCTGCTCCAGGCGACGGCGGTCCTCCAGGACGCGTTCGCGGCGAAGGCCGTGGAGTTCCGCGACGTCCTGAAGATGGGGCGCACCCAGCTCCAGGACGCGGTGCCCATGACGCTGGGCCAGGAGTTCTCCACGTACGCCGTGATGCTGGACGAGGACCGCAACCGGCTGGCCGAGGCGGTGGAGCTGATCCACGAGATCAACCTCGGCGCCACGGCGATCGGTACGGGCCTCAACGCCCCCGCCGACTACGCCGAGACGGCCCGCCGCCATCTGTCCGAGATCACCGGGATGCCGCTGGTGACCTCCGCCAACCTCGTGGAGGCGACGCAGGACTGCGGCGCGTTCGTCCAGCTCTCCGGCGTCCTCAAGCGGCTCGCGGTCAAGCTCTCCAAGACCTGCAACGACCTGCGCCTGCTGTCCTCGGGTCCGCGCGCCGGCCTGAACGAGATCAACCTCCCCGCCGTACAGGCCGGTTCGAGCATCATGCCCGGCAAGGTCAACCCGGTGATCCCCGAGGTGGTCAACCAGGTCGCGTTCGAGGTGATCGGCAACGACATCACGATCACGATGGCGGCGGAGGGCGGCCAGCTCCAGCTGAACGCCTTCGAGCCGGTGATCCTGCACTCCCTGGCGAAGAGCATCACCTCGCTGCGGGCCGCCTGCCTCACCCTCGCCGAGCGTTGCGTCGCGGGCATCACGGCCAACACCGAGGAGCTGCGCGCCGCGGTGGAGAACTCCATCGGCCTGGCCACGGCCCTCAACCCGCACATCGGCTACACGGCGGCCACCGCGATCGCGAAGGAGGCCCTCCTCACGGGTCGCGGCGTCGCCGAACTCACCCTGGAGAAGGGCCTCCTGCCCGCCGAGCGCATCGCGGAGCTCCTCACCCCGGAGCGCCTGACGGGCACCGCGAGCCCGCTCCGTCAGGAGCTCATCTAGGACCTCCGCCAGGAGACCGCTCGAGGGACCCCTCACGAGACCCGCTAGGAGACCCGCTAGGGCGCGTATCGAGTCGTGATCGATTTGCGGGATGTGCCTTCGTGGCACGGTCCGGTCCGATCGACGGTCCTACGTGACGCGAGTGCAACTGACCGATCCGGATGGGGAGTTCATCGAGCCGTACCTGCCGATCGGCGAGTGCGGCCCGTACCCCGAGCGACTGCGGCAGCAGTTCGAGGGCGTGATCCGGCGGTTCAAGACGGGCGAGCAGTGGCGGGAGATGCCGACGGAGTTCGGCGCCTGGTCGACCGTCCACAACCGCTTCCGGCAGTGGCGTGAGCCGGCGTCTTCGAGGCCCTGCTGGAGGGCCTGATCACGGAAGCCGCGAAGCGGGGTGAGGTGGACCTGTCCCTGGTCAGCATCGACTCCACCACCGCCCGAGCCCACCACGACGCGGCCGGGATGCACCTCGACGAGCTGCCGGACGCCAAGGGCGGGCAGGAGTTGAGTCAACGGTCAACCAGCCGTGGACGCGGGGCCCCACCCGTGGATTCCGCGTCGGTGTCGTCGGTGCCGACCGGGCCGCGGGGAAGCATCCGGTCCAGCCACTTCGGCAGCCACCAGTTGGTCCGGCCGAGGAGTGTCATGGTCGCCGGTACCAGCACCATGCGTACGACCGTGGCGTCGATGAAGATCGCGGTGGCCAGGCCGAGCCCGAACATTTTGGTGGAGGGGTCCTCGGCGACGGCGAAGGACAGGAAGACCGCCACCATGATGAGGGCGGCCGAGGTGATGATCCGGGCGGTGCGCGAGACGCCCTCAACGATCGCCGTGCCGTTGTCGCCGGTGCGCAGGTACTCCTCGCGTACGCGGGAGAGGAGGAACACCTCGTAGTCCATCGACAGGCCGAACAGGATCGCGAAGAGGAACATCGGGATGAACGACACGATCGGAACCGTCGCTTCCAGCCCGATGAGTGCGCCTCCCCAGCCCCACTGGAAGACCGCGACCATGATGCCGTAGGCCGCGCCGATGCTCAGCAGATTCAGCAGTACCGCCTTGAGCGGTACGAGTATCGAGCGGAAGACGAGCATCAGCAGCAGGAACGACATCGCCAGCACGGCGGCGACGAACACCGGCAGGCGTTGGCTGGTGCGTTGGCCCACATCGGACAGGCTCGCGGCGGCGCCGCCGACGTGGGCCCTGGCCGGGCCGTGCCCGATCGCCGTGGGCAGCACGTCGGTGCGCAACCGGGCGATGGTGTCGGCCGTGGCCTTGTCCTGAGGGCTGGTGGTCGGGAACACCACGAGGGTCGCGATGCCGGTGGCCCGATCGATGTGCGTCGGCGCGACGGATGCGATGCCCGGATCCGCCGCGACCGCCCCGACGAGCCGGTCCAGCACTCCCGGATCACCGGTGGGGTCCGCGGCGATGACGAGGGGACCGTTGGTGCCCGGGCCGAACCCCTCGGCGACGAGGTCGTAGGCCCGGCGCTCGGTACGGCTGTGGGGCAGTGAGCCGTCGTCGGGCAGGCCGACGCGCAGGCCGAGCACGGGCAGCGTCGCGGTCAGCAGCAGCCCCGCCGCGCCGACCGCGTACGGCACCGGGTGCCGGCTGACGTGCCCGATCCAGCGACGCCACCCGGCGGCGTGGGCGGCGCCTGTCGCCGGGTCCCGCCGCCGCGGCAGTCGGCCCGGCTTCCTGGTCTGCAGAGCCCGGCCGATCCGGCCGGCCCGGGCCAGGCGTGGGCCGGCGGCGCCGAGGAAGGCCGGCAGCAGCGTCACCGACGCGAGCACCATGGTCAGGACGACGATCGAGACGGCAACCCCGCCCACCGTCATGAACGGCACGTTCGCGACCGCCATGCCGAGGATCGACACGACGACGGTTCCGCCGGCGAAGACCACCGGCCGCCCCGCCGTGGCCACCGCTCGCCCCGCCGCCTCGTGCGGATCGAGCCCGCGCGCGAGGTACTCCCGGTGCCTGGCGAGCACGAACAGCGCGTAGTCGATGCCCACTCCGAGCCCGACCATGCTGCCCAGGACCGGTGCGAAGGTCGGGACGTCCGTCACCCCCGCCAGTACCGTCATCGTGGCGACCCCGACGGTCAGTCCGAAGACCGCCATGCCGATCGGCAGCGCGGCGGCGACGAGCGAACCGAACGCCAGGAACAGGATCGCGGCCGCGGCGACGAGGCCGATCAACTCGCTCACGCCGCCGTCGGGGTCGGAGAAGGCGTAGAAGAGGTTCCCGCCCATCTCGATGCGCAGGGGCAGTTCGGCGCGCAGCCGGTCGCCGAGATCGACGAGGGCGTCGAGGTCTTCGGCCGACAGCCGGCTCTGGTCGGGGTACTGCACCCGGACGACCGCGATCCGCCCGTCGGCCGAGACGAGGCCGCCGCGCACGGCGGTGTCCCCGCCCGCGTCGAGCGCCCCCGCCGGGTCGCTCGTGCCGAGCACGTGCGGCAGCCGCTTCACCTCGGCCCGCAGCCGCGTGAGAGCGGTGCGCGCGCCGTCGTCGTCGAAGAACGTCGCAGCGCCGTCGAGGGGGGTGACGACCACTTGGGCGGTCATCCCCTCCTGGCCGGTGCCGGCCCGCTCGATCAGTTCCGCGGCCCGCTGGGAGTCCAGTCCCGGAGCGGTCATCGAATCCGCATTCCGCCCGCCGAAGGCAACGGCGGCGAGGACGGCGAGCGTGGCGGCGATCAGCCATGCCGCGATCACCCGCCAGGGATGGCGGGCGGCGCTTGCGCCCAGGCGCAACAGGGCTTTCGAGAGCATCGGGTCCTCCAACCACCTCGTCGGCCGTCCTTGTACGGCCGCCGATGCCGAGGCTCGTCGCCACGGCGCTCCGCGGCATCGGCCCGCGGGCCGCGGATCCGTCGACCCCGGGGCGGAGTGACGACCCGTCCTTTCGGCCGATGCGCGGCACGCCGCGGTCCCTAGGCTGAGAACCGTGCTCCGAGACGACCTGCGAACCCTGTGGACCGAACCCCGGCCGCCCGACGCGCCCGCCCGGGTGCGGCGGGACTGGGCGCTGCTCGCCGCGGGCCTTGCCGGTGTGGCGCTGGAGGCCACCCTGCGCGAGAACGTCGTGTGGCGGCCGGTGGCGGTGGTGTTCGCCGTATGGCTGTGCCTGCTGCCCCTGTGGCGCCGGACCCGCCCGCTGGCGATGGTGACGCTGGCGTTCGGCTCGGTGATCCTGCTTCAGGTGGCCTCGCTCGTCGCCGCACCGCGCGAGCCCGTCGGCCTGTACACCGGCGCGGTCGTGCTCGTGCTGGTGTACGCGCTGCCCCGGTGGGGATCGGGACGCGAGATCGTGCTGGGCGGCGCGGTGATCCTCGTGGCCGGCGCGCTGTGTTCCGTCACGGACGAGACCCCGGTCGTCGAAAATGTCGTGGGCTTCGTCTTCCTGCTGCTGCCCGGCGTGGTCGGGGCTGCCGTGCGGTTCCGGGTGACCGCTCGCGAGCGGCAGTTGGAGCAGGTGCGCTCCCGCGAGCGCGAGCAGCTCGCCCGGGAACTGCACGACACGGTGGCCCACCACGTGTCGGCCATGGTGATCATCGCCCAGGCGGGCCGGGTGCTCGCGGGCACCGACCCGTCCGCCGCCGTCGAGGCGCTGGAGGGGGTCGAGGAGGAAGGGGCGCGCACGCTGGAGGAAATGCGCGCCATGGTCGCCGCGCTGCGCGACCGCGGGGTCGGCGCCGAGCTGGCGCCCCCTGCCGGCGTCGCGGATCTGGAGCGCCTGGTGCGCACCCCGGGTGGTCGCCTCAGGGTCGACCTGGGGCTCGACGGCGAACTGGACGCGCTGCCCCCGGCCGTGGACGCGGCCGTCTACCGGATCGTGCAGGAGTCGGTGACCAACGCGCTGCGCCATGCGGTCGACGCGACCGAGCTCGTCGTCCGGGTCGCCGCGGAACGGCACACGGTACGGGTGAGCGTGCGCGACAACGGCCGGCGCACCGGCCGGGGGCGCGACGGATACGGACTTACCGGACTGCGCGAGCGCGCGACCCTGCTCGGCGGCACACTACGAGTCGGCCCGGGTACCGACCGGGGCTGGCATGTCGAAGCCGAACTGCCGAGAGCGAGGAGCGAGAGCGGTGTCCATTCGCGTCCTCGTCGCTGACGACCAGACGATCATCCGCACCGGGTTGCGGATCATGCTGAACGCCCAGCCCGGCATCGAGGTGGTCGGCGAGGCCGCCGACGGACAGGAAGCGGTACGTCTGGCCCGCGAACTACGCCCCGATGTCTGCCTGTTCGACATCCGCATGCCCGTACTCGACGGGCTCGAGGCCACCCGGCTGGTCGCCGGCCCGGGCGTCGCCGACCCGCTGGCCGTGGTCGTCATCACCACGTTCGACCTCGACGAGTACGTCTACGGCTCACTGCGTGCCGGCGCCCGCGGATTCCTCCTCAAGGACACGGGACCGGACCTTCTGGCGCAGGCCGTACGGTCGGCGTCCGACGGTGAGGCGCTCATCGCGCCCAGCGTCACCGTCCGCCTGCTCCAGGCATTCGCGGACCTGCCCGCCGGCCGGCCCGTGGCCCAGCCGGTCTCCCCCGTCACCGCCCGCGAGGAGCAGGTGCTCCTCGCCGTCGCTCGCGGGCTGACCAACACCGAGATCGCCGATGCACTGCACATCAGCCTCAGCACGGTGAAGACGCATCTGGCCAGCCTGATGGCCAAACTCGGCGCCCGCAACCGGGTCGAGATCGCGATGTGGGCCTACGAAACGCGCCGTATCCTCCCCGGAACCTGAGCCGGGTGCCGGGCCGTGTCCCATGAGTCCCCGCCCGGACATCAGTGCACCGGTCGGCTCACGTCGGCTCCACGTGCCTCACCCGCCCCAGAGCGTGACGTACCAGGAGGCCGGAACTGGGACGGTGAGACACCCGATACGACAAGACTCCCGACAGCTACCTCGCCAGTCTCCACCTGCACGCCTCGACGATCTGGATCAAAGACCTCACCAGGACCACCCGATGATCACGACTCGATACGCGCCCTAGGAGGCGTTCGACTTCGGAGAGCTCGTCACCACCGTCGGTGCACAGTGGCTTTGGTGCCGGTCACCAGGCTTGCCGGTGGAACGTGATCGGCCACGACCGCGCCGGCGGCGATCACGGCGTCACGGCCAATGGTGACGCCGGGCAGGATCGTGGCACCGGCACCGATCCACACGTTCTCCGCAACGTCGATGGGCGCGCCGGTGAGGTACAGCCGCCGCTCCTCGGGATCGACCGGGTGGCCACTGGTGATGAACGTGACCTTCGGGCCGACCATCACGCGCTCGCCGAGCCGGATACCGGCGTAGTCCAGGAAGGTGCAGTTCTGGTTGATGAACACGCGCTCGGCGAGGTCGAGGTGGAGACCGTGGTCCGTGTAGAAGGGCGGATAGATCGTGACTCTCGGCGGCAGCGGCCTGCCGAGGATCTGTTCCCACAGTTCGGCCTTGCCCGCTTCGTCCTCGAAGGGCAGCACGTTCAGGCGGGAGGTGAGTTCGGTGACCCGCAGGACCCTCTCGGCCATGGCCTGGAACTCGGCGCTGTGGATGCGCATGAGACGGTCGCTGGGCATGCCGCGATTCTTTCTCGTGTACGTACAGCGGGACAAGATCCAATCGGAGGTCTTTCCTCCCGGTGCTTCATCCCGGAACAAGCTTCTTGGTCCGGAGCGTCACGCTGAACTCTGTGGTCCCTGGCAGCGGCCACGGGCTGACCGGCCCGCTGTTCCCTCGAAGACACGACTGGCGTCGATGCGCCTCAACCGGGCGCGTCTCAGGTCAGGCTGTCGAACTCGCCGAGGAAGGCGCCGACCACTGCCACGACGGCCCCGCCGGCGAAGAGGAGGCCGATACCGAGGGTGAAGGCGACCAGGATGGCGTCCCGGATCCGCCGTCCCCGCGACTGCAGCGGCAGTACGCGGCCGGGGTCGCGTGGGTCGTACGCCGCCTCGATGCTCCAGGTCGGGATGGAGTGCCGCACGGTGCGGACCACGCCGCCCGGATCCGTGTACGCGTACAGGCCGGGCTGCTCCTGGAGCCGGACCGCGGCCGTCCGGACGCCGTGCCTCCGCAGGTACCGCTCCTCGACCGGTACGTACGCGAGGAACGCTCCGAACGTGAGGATCAGTATCCCGAAGAAGCTGCACGGGATGATGATGATCATGGCGGCCGGGCTTCCCGACAAGCCCACGAGCACGCATGAGCCGATGGCCACCAGGGTCGCGACGAGCGCGCCGCGCTTCATCCCGCGAAGCCAGTTCCGGTAGCTCGGCTGGTACAGGCGCTCGCCCGAGACGAGGTCCGCGCCGTCGATCGCCTCCGTCTCCTCGGTCCGCCCTGGCAGGGCCGCGTTCACGGCGTCGGCGAAGGCGACGGCAGCGGCGGCGTCCACCACGTCCCAGACCCGGTGGACGTGCGTCGTGTCCGTGGTCGGCGCGGCGGTCAGCTCGATCGTGACGGACTGCCCCTCGGCGAGTACACGACTGATGGCCTTCAGCGGGATGTGCGTCTGCTCGTGCGGATGGCGCACGATCAGCGCATCGTTCTCCACGAGCGCGACGGTCTCCTTGCCGGCGTGGAGAACGGGTATGTGAGAGGTGATCGACATGTGCGTGATGGTAGGCGTGGAGGGCGGCGCCCGGGAGCCCTTGGGTGCACGGGCTGGATGCCCTGTCGTGCGGCCTCGCTGAGGAAAGCACCTGGATGCCGCGGAGCCACCCGCTGCCCTTGGGGGCACGCGGACGGGGCGGCGTACTCCGACGGGTGTCGGGGTAGCGCCGCCCCGGGGTGGGACGAGTTGCGGGTGGTGGCCCGCGTGTTCATCTCGCCTACTTCGGGTCGCGGTTGAACGACGCCTTCGACCAGAAGTAGCCGAGCACGGTCAGGGCCAGGCACCAGGCGACGGCGAGCCAGCCGTTGTGGCCGATCTCGGTGCCGAGCAGCAGGCCTCGGAGGGTCTCGATGGCCGGGGTGAAGGGCTGGTACTCGGCGATCGGCTGGAACCAGCCCGGCATCGCGTCGACCGGAACGAAGGTGCTGGAGATGAGCGGCAGGAAGATCAGGGGCATCGCGTTGTTGCTGGCGGCCTCGGCGTTCGGGCTGATCAGGCCCATGCCGACGGCGATCCAGGTGAGCGCCAGGGCGAACAGCGTGAGCAGGCCGAACGCCGCGAGCCATTCCAGGGCGGAGGCGTCGGTGGAGCGGAAGCCGATGGCGACGGCGACGGCGCCGACGAGGACCACGCTCATCACGCACTGCAGCACGCTGCCGATGACATGGCCGATGAGAACGGAGCCGCGGTGGATCGCCATCGTGCGGAAGCGGGCGATGATGCCCTCGGACATGTCGGTGGAGACGGACACGGCGGTCCCGATCGTGGTGCCGCCGATGGTCATCATCAAGATGCCCGGGACGACATACGCGATGTATGTGGAGCGGTCCGCGCCGCCGATGCCGGCGCTCATCACGTCGCCGAAGATGTAGACGAAGAGCAGGAGCAGCATGACCGGCGTGAGCAGCAGGTTCAGGGTGAGCGACGGGTAGCGGCGGGCGTGCAGGAGGTTGCGGCGCAGCATCGTGTTCGAGTTGCGTACCGCGAGGGAGAGGGTGCTCATCGGACTGTCTCCTTGCGCTGGTCGGGGACGGTGGTGTCGCCGGTGAGGGCGAAGAAGACGTCGTCGAGGTCGGGGGTGTGCACGGTCAGCTCGTCGGCCTCGATGCTCGCGGAGGCCAGCCGGTCGAGGATGGAGCGCAGGTCGCGCTGGCTGCCGTCGCTGGGGATCTGCAGTGCCAGCGCCTCGTCGTCCCTGGTGACCTCGCGCAGTGCGGAGGCGGCGCTCTGGTACGCGGAGGGGTCGGAGAAGCGGAGCCGGACGTGTCCGCCGGGGATCAGTCGCTTGAGCTCCTCGGCGGTGCCCTCGGCGGCGATCTTGCCGTCGTTGAGCACGGCGATACGGTCGGCGAGCTGGTCGGCCTCTTCCAGGTACTGGGTGGTGAGGAAGACGGTGACGCCGCCCGTGACCAGCTCGCGGATGATCTGCCACATGTTGTGCCGGGAGCGGGGGTCGAGGCCGGTCGTCGGCTCGTCGAGGAAGATGATCCGCGGGTTGCCGACCAGGGTCATGGCGATGTCGAGGCGGCGCTTCATGCCGCCGGAGTAGGTGGAGGCGGGCTTCTTCGCGGCCTCCACCAGGTCGAAGCGCTCCAGGAGTTCCGCGGCCGTGCGGCGGCCTTCCTTGCGGGAGAGCAGGTGCAGGTCCGCCATGAGGAGCATGTTCTCCTCGCCCGTGATCAGGCCGTCGACGGCGGAGAACTGGCCGGTGACGCCTATCGCGGCGCGCACGGCCTGCGGATCGGCGGCGAGGTCGTGGCCGCCGACGCGGATCTCGCCGGAGCCGGGGCCGGGGGAGATGAGGGTGGAGAGAATCTTGACGGCGGTGGTCTTGCCGGCGCCGTTCGGGCCGAGCAGGGAGAAGATCGCTCCTTCCGGGACGGCCAGGTCGACGCCGTCGAGCACGGTCTTGTCCCCGTAGGACTTGCGCAGCCCGTTCGCCGCGATGGCCAGGTTGGTCATGAGGAGTGCTCCTTTTCGAGGCTGCGGGTCAGAGGCTGTCGGCGGTGATGTCGCCGTGGGAGGTGGTGGCGCGGATGTCGAGTTCGGCGGTGCCGTCGTTCTTGAGGTTGTTGCTGACGCGGCCGTAGGAGGTGCCGGCGTCCAGGGAGGCGGAGACTCCGGCGGCGGTGGAGACCGAGATGTCGCCCTGCTGGGTGCTCAGAGTGACCGTGCCGCGCACCGCTTCGGCGATCCGGATGTCGCCCCTCTGGGTGCTGATCTCCGCGGGGCCGCCGAGGCGGCCGACCTCGACGTCGCCGTCGGTCGCGGTGAGGCG
>NZ_JBHWBS010000048.1:0-21348 GCF_042735655.1 Streptomyces sp. NPDC059567
CGGGCTCGCCCGCCCCGCCCACAGGGGGGGGGGCGGCCCGCGCCCGGGGTGGTCACCGCGGGAGGGTCGGAGGGGCCGCGTGAGCCGCCGGACTCACGCGAACCGCCGGGCTTACTTCAGGTGAAGCTGCTGGCCCGGGTGGATCAGGTCGGCGTCCTCGACGACGTCCTTGTTCAGCTCGAAGAGCTTCTCCCAGCCGCCCTCGACGTTCTGGGCGGCGGCGATCTTGCTCAGGGTGTCACCGGCGACGACCTTGTACTCGCCGTCACCCTTCGCGACCTTCTTGCCGGTGGGGGTGGTGACGGTCTTCGCCTCGGCCTTCGGCGCGGTCCGCTGCTCGCTGCGGGTCGTCGGCTGCTCGGCCTTGCGCTCGGGCGTGGCCGGAGCGGTCTTGGCCGGCGCGCTCTCGGCGGCGCCGGTGTAGGCGGCGCTGGAGAGGCCCACGCCACAGCTCGGCCAGGCACCCTTGCCCTGGCCGGCCAGGACCTTCTCGGCGATCTGGATCTGCTGCGACTTCGAGGCCTGGTCGGCGCTGGCGGCGAACGCGGTGCCGCCGTAGGCCGCCCAGGTGGAGGCAGAGAACTGCAGGCCACCGTAGTAGCCGTTGCCGGTGTTGATGGCCCAGTTGCCACCGGACTCGCACTGGGCGACGACGTCCCACTCGGAGGCGGTCGCGGCCGAGGCGGACCCGGCGGACATCAGCGGCGCGGCGACGGCGACACCGGCGATGCCGGCGAGGGCGACGGCGCGGGTGGCCTTGGAGGCGCGACGGTGTTTGCCCTTGGCGGAAAACAGCATGGGGAATCTCCTCACCGACGCCTACGAGGTGAGCTGTCGGGTTCGGGCCATGTGAGTTGCCCGGCCGCGCGACCCAGCGCGCGGCTTCACCCCAAGCCGCTCCGTCGGCCGTCTGTCTCAACGGCCGGGGGCGGCACTTACCTTGGGTCCCCCGCTCCTGCCTTCGGCGCATGACGCGACGACTGTTCCCATCGGCCGACGGCAGGATTCGGCGTATCGGTCGACGGGGCCCGCGGTGGCGAGCGGTGCTGACCGTAGACACAGACCCCGCTGAAGTTCAAAGACGTCCATTGGGGAAATATCGCCCGTACCCACTTCGGGACGAAGGGTGTTTACGCAGGTGAGAGGTGACGGAAGCAAACTTTGCGGACGCGATATGCCAGTTGAGGCAAAGAGACCCATGTCTCAGTTGCGCAGAACCGGACATACAGCACCGAACTAACCCTTCGCCGGGAGGAGATCGATCGTCAGGTCGAGGCTCTGACCAGGCATGATGAGGTCCGGATCGGCACCCACCGTCGAGCGGTTGGCGTCATAGAGGGCGCCCCAGCCGCCCGGGAGTTCGTTCTCCCGTGCAATGTCGGTGAGGTTGTCGCCCGGCTGGACGGTGTATTCGCCCGAAGTGTCCTTGGTGTCCGTAACGCCCTTGGCGTCCTTGGAGCCCTCGACGCCCGCTACATCCGCACTGTCCGTCTTGTCCCCATTCATACCCGGGGTCGCGTCACCTGTCGGCGCGTCAGTCGGCGTGTCCGTCGGTGCGGCATGTCGACCGTTTTCACCACTCTTGCCCGGATTGACCGTCTCGTCCGGGGCCGCGTCGCCGCGGTGCTTGCCGGTGCCGGGAGTCGCCGGCGCGCCCGGCGTGTCGGACGTCTCGGGGGTGGCGGTCGGGTTCGACGCGGTGGGCGAGGTGGCCCCAGGCGTGGCGGTCTCGGGTGCGGTGGCCCCGGGGGTGGCCGGAAGGCCGTCCGTGCGGTTCGACTCCGCGACGGGGCCCGTGGGCTCCTCCGGCGTGACCGCCGGCCCGGGGTCGACGCCGGGCGCGGTGCCATCGTTCTTCAGTCCGGCGATCGGGGCACAGGTGGCCCACTGCGTGGAGCCGGCGGCGAGCGCCTTGTCGGCCACCGCGATCTGCTGGGCACGGCTCGCGAGATCCGCACTGGTCGCGTACGCCAGACCGCCGTACGCCTCCCAGGTCTCCTGCGTGAACTGGAGTCCGCCGTAGAGGCCGTTGCCGAAGTGCGCGCTCCACAGGCCGCCCGTCTCGCACTCGGCCACCCGGTCCCAGGTGGCGGCGTCGGCGGCGGAGGCGGAACCCGCGGCGAGCAACGGCAGCGCCAGGGCGGATCCGGTCACGCCTGCGGCGACGACTATGGCGGGGGCCTGGCGGGGTCTGCGGTGTCGTCCGTTCCCGGAGCGCATACGGAGGGCCTTTCACGTGACTGCTGAGATGACGGTGAACGTAGCGGCATTCGAACGTCAGTAACAAGTCGATGCAGCGGAGATCACGTAAAAGTCACAGTCTTGACGGTCCGTCAGCGCGCAACTCGGGCGAACTCGACCGGAAGCGTGCGCAATCCACGCATGATGAGCCCGCCGCGCCACCGCAGATCGGCCGGATCCGCGGCAAGTCGGAGGTCCGGCAGGCGAGTCAGGAGCGTCGCGAGGGCGATCTGTCCCTCCAGCCGGGCGAGCGGGGCACCGATGCAGTAGTGGATGCCATGCCCGTACCCCAGGTGCTGGTTGTCGCGCCGGGACAGGTCGAGGG
Source organism: Streptomyces sp. NPDC059567 (assembly GCF_042735655.1). Classification (NCBI taxonomy): domain Bacteria; kingdom Bacillati; phylum Actinomycetota; class Actinomycetes; order Kitasatosporales; family Streptomycetaceae; genus Streptomyces; species Streptomyces sp. NPDC059567. Next base: position 2,567 of record NZ_JBHWBS010000048.1, read on the forward strand.
TGTTCGGCTCGTCGAAGCGCGCCGGGTCACGGTCGGCGGCCGCGAGCACGACCAGGACGGGGTCGCCCGCCGGGATCTCCTGCCCGCCGATCGTCAGCGGCTCCATGGCGTACCGCCAGGTCGCCAGCTCCACCGGCCCGTCGTAGCGCAGCAGCTCCTCGACACCGGTCTCGAGAAGGCCCCGCTCCCCCGCCGCGAGCGAGGCCTGGAGCCGCTCGCGCTCGCCCGGGTTGCGCAGCAGGGCGTAGACCCCGTTGCCGACCAGGTTGACCGTGGTCTCGAACCCCGCGAAGAGAAGGATGAAGGCCATGGCGGCCGCCTCGTTCTCGGTGAGGTGCTCGCCGTGGTCGGACGCCTTGATGAGCCCCGAGATCAGATCGTCGCCCGGATCGAGCCGCTTGCGGTGGATCAGCTCCGCGAGATAGCCGCGCATCTTCTTGACCGACCGCGCCACCCCGCCACGCGGCCCTCCGCCGTGCCGGATCATCATCCCGGCCCAGTCCCGGAAGTCGTCCTGGTCCTCGCGCGGGACGCCGAGCAGGTCGCAGATCGCGTAGATGGGCAGCGGGAACGCGAACTCGTGGATGAGGTCCGCCTCGCCCTTCTCCGCGAACGAGTCGATCAGCCGGTCCGTCAGCTCCTGCACCCGCGGTGCGAACTCGGCGACCCGGCGCGGAGTGAACGCCTTCGAGACCAGCCGCCGCAGCCGGGTGTGGTCGGGCGGGTCGATGTTGAGCAGATGCGTCATCAGCTCGGCCTTGCGCTCCCCCGGGATCCCTGTCTTCCCCTTGGCGTGCGCGGGCTCGTCGTGGTGCGCCGGGTTCTTCGACAGCCGCTGGTCGGCGAGGGCCTGCCGGGCGTCCGCGTACCGCGTCACCAGCCAGGCCTCGACCCCGCTCGGCAGCTTCGCCCGATGGACGGGCGCGTGCTCGCGCAGCCAGGCGTAGGCGGGGTACGGATCGGTCGCGAACTCCCAGGTGAAGAGCTCGGGGGCGGGGGGTTCGACGGGGGGCGTGCTCACCCTGAGACGGTACAAGGTCGCCGCGGCACGGGCTCGCCGGCGGCCGGGGGCCAGGGGCCGGGTATGCGATCGTCACGTGAACAGGCGTACGCGGCCGAGATCCGCCCGGCACCCCCTAGATTCTCCGGAGTGGATGCCCAGTTGCTCAGGAGCACGTTCGCCGTTGTCGAGAGACGGGCCGAACATGCCGTCGCGTTCTTCTACTCCCATCTCTTCTGGAACAACCCGGGCGTCCGCGAGCTCTTCCCCGAGGACATCCGTCCCCAGCGCGACCGGCTCTTCGCCGCGCTCACCCATGTGGTGACCAAACTGGACGACCCTGCGCTTTCCGCCTATCTCGCCCATCTGGGCCGCGACCACCGCAAGTTCCTCGCCACACCCGCCCTGTACGCCGCCGTCGGCGCCAGTCTGACCGCCGCCTTCGCGCATACCGCCGGGGCCGCGTGGACCGTCGAGGCCGAGAAGGCGTGGACCGAGGCGTACGGATACGTCGCCGACCTGATGATGCGGGGCGCGCAGGAGGCGGCGGAGGACGGGGAGCCTGCCTGGTGGGACGCCGTCGTGGCACGCCACGAGCGGCTCGGCGACGACCTGGCGGTGCTGACCCTGCGCCCGCGCCGGCCCTTCGCCTATCTGCCCGGGCAGTACGCGAGCGTCAGCTCGCTGCGGGTCCCGCGGGTCTGGCGTACGTACTCCCTGGCCAACGCGGCCCGGGCGGACGGCACGGTGGATCTGCACATCAGCCGGATCCCGGGCGGTGCGATGAGCACGGCGCTCGTCGACGAGGTGCGGGAAGGCGAGCCGCTGCGGCTGAGCGCGCCCGGCGGCGCGCTGATCTCACGGACCTCGCCGCGCGCGCCCCGGACGTACATCGCGGCCGGCACCGGCTGGGCGCCGGTGAAGGCGCTTCTCGAGGAGGTGGCCGAGGGGCCCAAGGGCACCGAGGCCCGGCTCTTCCTCGTCGCCCGGGCCAAGGAGTATCTGTACGGGAGGAAGGACGTGGCCCGCCTGAAGGAGCGGATACCCGGGCTGAACGTCACGTACATCGCCTCCGCGCCGGACCATCCGCGCGACCAGGCGACCGAGCGGCTGATCCACGCGCTGTACGCCTGCGGCAACTGGCCGTCCCACGACGTCTACCTCGCGGGCCCGCCCGGTTTCCTCGCCGAGACCGTCCCGGTGCTGAAGCACCTCGGCGCGGCCCGGCTCCACCACGACCGGCTCCCGACCGCGGGCCGCCTCCGCCCCCGCCCGGCCTCCACCGCCGAGTGGCTCATCGAGCCCCCGGAACCCGTCTGGCACAACCCCGAGGCACGGACTCCTCGGCGTCCGTGAGGTGCAGCCGTTCGGAACGCTCCGGCCACGCGGACCCTGCGTACGAGCCCACGGCCCGGAGCGCCATCACGCTCAAACGTGTCGGAACGCCCCGGCCACACGGATCCTCGGCGCGCAATGCCATGGCGCTCAGACGGTCGGGACGCCCTCCGTCGCGCGGATCGTGTCGCGGTAGGCGCGGGCGGCCGCTCGCAGCGCCGCCTCCGGGTCGACGCCGGACGCCTCCGCGCGGGCGGCGAGGGCCAGCAGTTCGTAGCCGACGCCCTCCCCCGTCGGCAGGGCCACGTCCAGGCCGGCCGTGCGGACCCGGCCCGCCAGCTTCGAGGCGAGCGCGAGACCGGGCTGGCCGAGGGGCACCCCGTCGGTCACCGACGCGCGCTGCTTCTCGATCGCCTTCGTGCGCAGCCAGTGTGCCTTGACCTCCTCAGGCGTCTCGGCCGTCGCGTCGCCGAAGACGTGCGGGTGGCGATGGATCAGCTTCTCCACGATCGTCCCCGCCACGTCGTCGACGGAGAAGGGCTCCTCCTCGTGGTCCTCGGCGATCCGGGCGTGGAAGACGACCTGGAGGAGGACGTCCCCGAGCTCCTCGCGCAGCTCGTCGCGGTCCCCGTCCTCGATCGCCTCGACGAGTTCGTACGCCTCCTCGATGCCGTACTTGGCGAGTCCCTTGTGCGTCTGCTGCGAGGACCACGGGCACTCGCGGCGGATGCGGTCCATGACCTGCACCAGGTCGAGGAGGCGGGCGCCGGGCAGGTCGTACGAGCCGGGCAGCAGCTCCAGGTCGGGCATCGTGACGCGGCCGGAGCCGGCCAGCCGGGCGAGCCCGTCGGTCAGGGCCTGGTCGCCCTCCCCGGAGGGCAGGACCACGACGGTCCGTCCCCCGGCGCAGGCGTCGACCAGTTCCTGCGCGGCCGGGCGGGCGTGCTCGACGACGACACCCGCCTCGCGGAGGTACGGCAGCTGGGGGTGGTGCTCGTCGCCGCAGAGCACCCGGTCGGCGCCGTGCAGCGCCTGCCACGCGGGCCAGGACAACAGTCCGGGCGCCACGCGGTGGCTGGCGGTGAGCAGAACGATACGACCGGGCTCGATGGGTGCTTCAGGGTTCACCCTTCGACCTTACGTGGGGCTACGCGCCCGCTTCCACGGCCGGGTCGGGGGTGAGGGGGCGCACCCAGGACGGGGTGTACGTGCCCAGCTGGATCTTCTTGTCGTCCCAGGCTCCGAAGCGCGGGTTCACGTCGATGTCGAGTTCCTTCGACGCGGCGGTGAAGACCTCGGTGAGCTTCTGCTGGCCCTCGGGGGTGTTCGCGATGCCGAGCTTCTCGGCGATCTTGTTCATGAGGACCGTGCGGCGGACGACCGCGTCGATCTGGTCGGGGGCGACGCCCTGCTGCTGGAGCAGCATCGCGGCGAGCTGGGTCTCGCCGCCGCTCTGCTCGGCGAACTCGCCGCGCGCCTTCTGGATCTCCCCGCGGGAGGCGGTGATCCCGTTGTCCGCGGCGACCTTGTCCACGACCTTGTCGAAGATCATCACGTTGAGCTTCTCGCGGCTGAGGTCCCCGGTCGCCTGGATCAGCTGCGCCGCCTGCGGCGACGCCTGCTGCGCGGTCCGTACGTCACGCACCTGCGCCTGGAGGCTGGACACCTCGATCCGTTCGCCGCCGACGACCGCCGCCGCCCCTGGGTGGGGCTCACCGCCGCAGGCGGCGAGGAGCGGGGCCGCGGCGAGGAGCGCGGCGGAGACGGAGAGCGCAGTGCGGCGGTGCAAAGGAGCCTCCCGGCGTGGGTCGTGCCTCAGTTGAACGACCTTGCGGTGATCGATGTTAGGCAGTCGCCGTGGCCTGGGCCACTACTTCGACGCGACTGCCTCCATCAACGACTCACGCGTTCGGGTGGTGGCGGCCCTCGGCCCGATCGGCCCCGAAACGTCCGTGTTCGTCGCCTTGACCAGGAAGTGCGGGCGGCGCTTCACCTCGTAGTAGATGCGGCCCACGTACTCGCCGACCAGCCCCAGCATCACCATCTGGACCCCGGCCAGCGCCGTGACGATGACGAGCAGCGTGACGTATCCGGGGGTTTCCACGCCCTTCACCAGGGCGACGCCGACGATCCAGGCCGCGTATGCCAGGGCCACCGACACGAGGATCATTCCCATGTACACAGCGGCCCGGAGCGGCTTGTTGTTGAAGGAGAGCAGCCCGTCGAGACCGTAGTTGAGCAGCTTTCCGAAGGTCCATTTCGAGCGGCCCTCCTCACGCACCGCATTCTCGTACTCGAATGTGGTGGTGCGGAATCCGACCCAGGCGAAAAGGCCCTTGGAGAATCGGTTGTACTCGGTGAGTTCGAGGATGGCGTCGACGGTACGGCGGGAGAGCAGCCGGAAATCGCCGACCCCGTCCACCAGCTCCACGTCCACCAGCCGGTTGATCGCCCAGTAATAGGCGCGCGCGGTCATGGTGCGGGTCACCCGGTCGCCCTTGCGGGTGCGCCGGGCGATGACCTGGTCGTACCCCTCGGAATGCAGGCCCACCATGCGGTGCACGAGCTCCGGCGGGTGCTGGAGGTCCGCGTCCATGATGACGACGGCGTCGCCCTCCGCGTGCTGGAGGCCGGCCAGCATCGCGGCCTCCTTGCCGAAGTTCCGGCTGAAGGAGACATAGCGGGCGCGAGGGTCGGAGGCGGCGATCTCCTCCAGGAGCGGGAGCGTACGGTCGTGGCTTCCGTCGTCCACATAGACCAGCTCGAATTCACCGTCGAAACGGGAGAGTTCGGTGGTCACATGGTCGTGAAAGCGACCGATGATCTCTTCTTCGTTGAAACACGGGACCACGATCGAGAGCAGCACACGGGACACGACAACCCACCCGGATGTCGTCGGCCGATTCGAAACATGACGACGAGACGACCATTGAGTGAACTGGCCCCGGAGGAACACACTTTCGTGTTCCGTACTGGCATATTCGCACCATCATGCCTGATCAGACGAGACGGATCGTGGCCCGCGCCGCCGGCCTCGCCGCGTTCCTCACCGCGCTCGCCGTCTGCGCCGGGGACGCCGTCGCCCGCACCTTCCCGTTCGGACCCGAGCGGCGCGGCGTCAACGACCTGTCCAACCAGTTCGTCCCGTACCACGCCCATCTGTGGGACCTGCTGCACGGCAGAGCCGACGGCGGGCTGCTGCTCAACTGGCAGTCCGGCTGGGGCACCAGCTTCCTGCCCGACCTCGGGACGTATCTGGGCAGCCCGTTCGCGCTCCTCGTCGCGCTCTTCCCGCGCGCGGACATCGAGTACGCGGTCTATGTCGTCACGATCCTGAAGATGGCCGCCGCGGCGGCCGCCATGACCGTGGCGCTCCTGCGATTCCGGCCCGGCCCCTGGTGGGGGGCGGCGGTGCTCGGCGCCTCGTACGGGCTGTGCGGCTGGGCCGTCATGGAGGCCACGTACAACCCGATGTGGCTGGACGGTCTGATCGCCTTCCCGCTGCTGTGCCTGGTCGGCGACTGGGTACGGGAGGGCCGCAGGCCCCTCATCGGCCCGGCCGTCGTCGCCCTGTGCTGGGTCGCGAACTTCTACACCGCGTACATGGCCACCATCGGCGCGGCCCTGGTGCTCCTCGTCCGTCTTCTGCTCGCGAACGAGCTCAGGATCCGCGTCCTGGCGCGGGCCGTGGTGACCGCACTGCTCGGGATCGGGCTCGCCGCGCCGATCCTGGTGCCGGTCTTCCTCGGCTCCACGCGCGCGTACCCTGGTGTGATCAGGCAGTTCCAGCCGGTGGACTGGACGGACTTCCTCGCGCGGCTGCTTCCGGCGACGTACAGCTTCTCCTCCCCCGCCGCGTTCCTCGGCACGGGAACCCTGCTGCTGGCGGGCGCGCTCCTCTTCCACCGGAGGGTCCCGCGACGGGAGCGCCTGGTGTGGGCCGGGTTCGCCGTCGCGGTCGCCGTGTCGATGCAGTGGGGACCCACCCATCTGGTGTGGCATGTCTTCGCCACCCCCAACGGCAGCCCGTACCGGCAGACCTTCGTCCTCTCCGGCGTCCTGGTCCTCGCCGCCTGGCTCGCCCTCTCCCACGGCTGGCCGGGGCGACGGGAACTGCTCGGCGGAGCGGGCGTGGTGACGGCGGCCGCCGTGGGCGCGACCGCCAGCGACCTGGTGACCGGCTGGACGTACCCCCTGCTCGCCCTCGGCCTCGCGGCGGCCGGCGGCGCGCTGTGGTCGGCCGCCCGGGGGCGGGGCCGGTACGGAGTGGTGGCGGCGGTGCTCCTCGCCGGGTCGCTCGTCGGGCAGGCGGCCGCGACGACGGCGTACGCGGACCGGGAGCGGCTGTCGCGGCTCGACGACTATCCGGCCTGGGGCGCGGAGCAGGACCGGCGGACGGCGGCGCTCGCCGAGGCCGACGGCTGGCCGGAGTACCGCACCGACTCCGGTCGTCCGCGGATCACCGGCAACGAACCGCTTCTCCTGGGTGGTCAGGGCGTCGCGTACTACAGCAGCCACACCCCGGAGGTGCTGACGAGGACGCTGGCCGCGCTCGGCGGCGGCTGGACCTCGCGCGGCCGCAATCTGCAGAGCCTCGACAACCCGGTGACGGACGCGCTGTTCGGGGTCGGCGCCCGGTGGCGGGACGACCGGGTGGTGCGGACGGGGCCGGTGCTGCCGCTGGTGACGGTACGTCCGGAGGGCGCCGTCGCTCCCCGGTACGGGGCCTCGCCGTTCCGGAACCAGGAGATGCTGCTGGGCTCGTCCGTGTACACGCTGCCCGCCGACGGGGTCTGCCCGGTGGGCAGCGAGGTCTTCCTCTGGGCGCCCGACATGCGGGGGACCGCACAGCTCGGTCCCGGCGGTCGGACGGTGAACCCGGCGGGCGGGCTGCCGAAGTGGCGGGCCGCGCTGACCTCGCTGGGCCCGCAGAAGACGGCGGGCACGAAGGCGGTCCTGAAGGGCAAGGGCACGCGCGGACACCAGATCGGCTGCCTGGACCGCAAGCGGCTGACGACGGCGGTGGAGGACCTGCGCGCGAAGACGGCGGCCTCGATCACCTCGGTCCAGGTCACCGACAGCGGCATCCGCGCGGAACTCGCGCCGGGGACGAAGGGGACGGTGGTGCTCGCGGCCCCCCGCATCGCGGGCTGGACGTGCGACGGCCGCGCCGCCGACGTGTACGGCGGACTGGTGGCGACCAAGGCCGACGGCCGGACATCGGTGACCTGCGACTTCCGCCCCCCGGGCCTCCGAGCGGGCCTGGCGGCGGGGACGGCGGCCCTGATCCTGCCGGCAGCGCTGACGGCCTGGAAGCGAAGGACACGGACCCCGGATCGGCGTACGGACGAGGCCCGCGGGCACGGGGACGTGCGCGAGCCGGCCGAAGCACTCACCTGAGTGACGGCGGGCTCGACGGCACCCGGAGCCGCCAGCGGATCTCGCCGTCCTGCCACTGGTCGGTGGGGGTGAGCCCGGCTGCGGTGGCGACGGCCGCGGATGCCCCGTGGTCGGGGTGGATGTGTGCGACGAAGGTCCGTACCCCTTGTGCGCCGAGCCACCCGACGATCCCCCGCACCGCCTCGACGGCGATCCCGCGCCCCTGCCACGGGGTCCCCACGATCCAGGCGATCTCGGCGGCTTCCCCGTCGCCGACGGTCGCCTGCACGGTCCCGACGAGGGGACCCCCATCCTCAAGCCGGACAACCCAGTTGCACCAGGAGACCCCGGCCTCGGGCGATCCCGCGACGAGCCGCTCGTAGCGGGCGCGCAGTGCCTGCGGGGTGAGCGGGGTGCCCCCGATGAAGCGGTGGAGCGAGGGGTCGCCGAGCACGCCGGCCATCTCCTGGGCGTGGTCGACGGCGAGGGGGAGCAGGGTGAGCCGGGCGGTGGGGACGGTCTCGGGCTGAAGGGTCACGTGGCCTCCGGGTGGGTTCGCCGATCGGGTGGGTTCGTCGATCGGGTGGGGCAGTGGGGGTCCCACAGACAATTTTGTAAGTACTGGTCGCCCCGTCGTCGCCCCCACAGCATGGATCACACATCCACCGCCCCCTCCGGACAGGAGCACACCCATGTCAGCCCACCACCCCGTCCCCGTGACCGTCCTCGGGCTGGGATCGATGGGGAGCGCGCTGGCCGACGCGTTCGTCGGCGCCGGCCATCCGACCACCGTGTGGAACCGGACCGCCTCGAAGGCCGCCCCCCTCGTCGCCAAGGGGGCCGTTCACGCAGGAGCGGTGGGCGAGGCCGTCGCGGCGAGCGAACTCGTCGTCGCCTGTCTGACCACGTACGACGACACCATCGCGGCCCTTGAGCCGGCCGCCGGCCTGCTGGAGGGACGGGCGCTGGTGACCCTCAACAGCGGGTCGCCGGCCGGGGCGCGCCGGATGGCCGCGTGGGCGGGCGGGCACGGTGCGCGTCATCTCGACGGGGCCGTCAAGAACGTGCCGGCCGCCGTCGGCGCCGAGAGCACGCTCGTCTACTACAGCGGCGACCGCGCCCTCTTCGAGGAGTTCGAGGCGACGCTGAGGGTGTTGGGCGGCGACACCGTGCACCTCGGCACCGACCCGGACCTCGCCGCCCTGTACGAGATGGCGGTGGGCGGCACGCTGCTGCCCGCGCTCGTCGGCTTCTTCCAGGGCGCGGCGGCGCTGCGGGCACGAGGGCTCGACGCCGCCTCGATGGTGCGGTTCAGCGTCAAGTGGTTCGAGATGATCAACTCCCTACTGCCCGTCTTCGCCGAGGAGATCGACAGCGGCGACTACGGCGAGCCGGCCTCCTCGGTGAGCATGTTCCTCGCCGGAGCCGCCCATGACGAGGAGTTCGGCAGGGAGGCGGGGCTCGACGTGGAGTGGCTGGGGCCCTTCCACGAGCTTCTGCAGCGGGCCGTCGAGGCCGGCCACGGCGAGCACAGCATCTCCGCCCTGACGGAGGTGCTCGGCAAGCCGCGGTGAACGTGACGAAGGGCCGGACCCATGGGTCCGGCCCTTCGTCGTGCGCCTGGCGTCAGTTCTTGACGGGGTTCAGGCAGAGCACGAACTTGTACGACTCCAGCTGCTGCGCGAGCGCGACCTCGCTCACGTCGCCGCACTTGTCGACGTCGAAGGTGTCGTCGACGACCTTCACGACCTTGTAGAGGTCGGGCACCTTCTCGCCGCACGGCTTGGTGTCGACCTCGGGGTCGTTCTCCGGGCCGGTCACCGTCACGCACTCGCCGACCTTGGCGGACACGGGCGCCTCACCCGTGAGGTACGGGAGGCCGAGCTTCCAGAACAGGATGGCCGCGATGGCCACGACGATGCTGAGGATCGTCTTGCCTATGCTGCGCTTCTTCTTCGCCGGCTCGGCGGGCGCGAGCGGCTGGTCCGGGGTGGCGGGCGGCGTCGTCATGAGGGCTTCCTTGGGGACGTGAGCATGATCAGACGCGAACGCTACATCGCACTGAACGGGCAAAACGGACCCGAAAGATCCACTTCTCCATCAGTTGTGGACTCGTGATTCTGGCGTCCCGTCAGGCGAAGCGGCCCATCTGCTGCTGACGCGCCAGCGCACGCCTCAGATCCGTCGGAAGCGCGTGGTACGGGCCGTATGTCCGCTCCGTGTCGTACAGCAGCGCCTGGAGCTGCTGGTGGCCGGCGGTGTGGTCGCCCATCGCCAGGAGCAGCATCCCGATCCGCCGCCGGATGTCGAAGAACCGGGCCTGGTCCGCCCCGTGTTCGTGGAACGGCAGCAGCGCCCGGTACTCCGTCAGCGCGGACGCCGTCTCCCCGAGCTGCTCCAGGCACTGCGCCGCCTCGTAGCGGAACTGCAGGGTCTGCGGGTCGGCGGGGCCCGCCTCGGCCGCCCGGTCGTCGGCGAGGCGGCGCAGCTCCGGGAGGGCGCGGCGGTACTGGCCGTCGTCCATGAGGGTCGTCGCGTACTGCTTGCGCAGGATGCGGACGACGGGCGAGTGCTCGCCGTGCTCGGCGGCGGCCGCCGGCAGAATCGAGCCGAGGAGGTCGACGGCCCGCGTGAGGGAGCCCTCGCCGAGCAGCCGCTTGACCTCGTCGACGGTGGCGGCGACATCGGGGCGCGCGACGGGCGGTGCGACCGGTGGCGCGGGGACGGACGCCCGGTCGGGCCAGGGCGCATGCGGCCGCAGGAAGGGGCGCGTCGGGTCGAGCGGCCCCGCGGGAGCGCCGCGCGCGGGCAGCAGCGGCAGCAGCGCCTCGTACACCTCGTGCGCACCGGAGGGGCGGTGCTGGGGGTCCTTGGCGAGCAGCCGCAGGACGAGCGCCTCCAGGACCTCCGGCACCTCGGGGCGCAGCTGGCGGACCGGGAGCGGGGGCTCGTAGAGGTGACGGTGCAGGACGCCGAGCGCGGTCGAGCCGGCGAACGGCACGTTCCCGCTGAGGAGTTCGTGGAGCAGGATGCCGAGCGCGTACAGGTCCGTGTACGGGCCGACCGCGCCGCCCATCGCCTGCTCGGGCGCCATGTAGGCCGGACTGCCGATCGGTGAGCCGGTGTGGGTGAGGCGGGTGGTGTCGGTGTCCAGGACGGAGGCGACGCCGAGGTCGAGGACGGTGACGGTGCCGTCGGGACGCACCATCACGTTGCGGGGCTTGAGGTCGCGGTGGACGATCGGGACCGCGTGCACGGCGGCGAGCACCGCGCACAGCTGCGCGGCGACGGAGACGGCCCACTCCCAGGGGTACGGGTCGTGCTCGGCGAGATGGTCGGCGAGGTCCGCGCCGTCGAGGTACTGCATGACGAGGTACAGGTCGTCGCCGTCGCTGCCTGCGTCGTGGACCGTGACCAGACCGGGATGGTCGACCTGGGCCGTGACCCGGCACTCGCGCACGAAGCGGCGCCGGAGCTCCTCCGCCGCGGTGGCGGGCCCGGTCATGGTGGCGGGGCGGAGCAGCTTGACGGCGACGCGGCGGTCGAGCCGCCCGTCGTACGCCGTCCAGACCTGGCCCATGCCGCCCTGGCCGATGACCGTGGAGAGTTCGTACCGGCCACCGATGACGCGTCCGTTCACCGACCGCCCTCTCGCGGGTCCTTCGGCTCCTTGCGGAGGAGGTCGCTGAGCTCGTCCAGCTCGGCGCGGACCTGGTCGATCCGGGGGCCGGGCACCGGAGGCTGCGGCGGAACGGCGGGCTGGGACGGAACGGCGGGCCGGGGCGGCTGGGACGGGGCCGCGGGCTGCGGCGGCACGGCGGTCTGCGGCGGCGCCACGGGCCCCTGTTGCGGCGGGTAGCCGTAGCCGGCCCGGTGCTGCGGGACCGTCGTCCCGTACGGCGCGAACGCCGCGGGCGGCACGGGAAGCGCGAGGCGGACCTTGTCGTGCCGAATGTCGGCGACCAGGAAGTAGATGGTGAATCCCAGGGCGTTGAGCAGGATCATGCTCATCGCGACGTCGGCCTGCGTCGTCTCGACGTCGTCGGGCAGCAGGACGAGGCCGGTGATCATGACGGCCGCGGATACTCCGCACAGGATCCAGTCCAGCGTGCGGCGGGTCACGACCGCGAGCCGGATCATCGTCCCCCACGTCAGGAACCCGATGCTGAGCAGCGGAAGTACCGCGAAGAGCACGCGCAGCACGATCACCGACGCGGGGACGGCACGCTGCGGTGTCTGAGGCGGAAAGCCGTGGCCGTACATTCCTGCTCCTGGGCACTGGGGTCGGGTGCGAAGAAGAGCGTATACACCCCTGACGACAACGGTTCCGGGTTGTACGGAACCGTTGTCGAACAGTCAGAATGCGCGACCGCGTCTACGGGGCGACCGTGCCGTCCGCCAGGCCGTCGTGCAGGCCCTGGACGAGCTGCTCGCCGAGGCGGGCGGTCAGCCGCAGCGCCTCCTCGAACTCGGCGAGGGCCCTGAACCGTTCGCCGAGCCGACGCTGCTCGACGAGCGGCAGGCGCGGCAGTTGGAGGCGGCGGACGTCGAGGCGGGTGGCGGTGGAGGCGTAGCTGCTGGCCTGCCGGGTGTTGGCGGTGGCCCGGACGAAGCCGGCCAGGAACCAGGGGTCGAGGGCCGACGGATCGGGGCGCAGCAGCTGGAGGTTGCGGCCGAGGGCGGCGCCGGCGGTGGCGGCGTCGACGACCCGCACGGCGGTGCCGCCTCCGAGGACCGGCACGACGACGTCGCCGGCGGCGAGCAGGACCGGCTCCTCCGGCGGGCCGTCGGGGAGCGTGCCGGAGGGGGCCTGGGCGGCGAGGACGTCATGGTCGGTGAGGACGGCGACGGGGGCGCCGGCGGGTGCCGCGCCCGCGCCGCCCGCACGCAGGGTCACGGCGCCGCCGCGGGCGAGTTCGCCGACGGTGGTCACGGGCCAGCGGACCGGGCCCGCGGGTGACATGGCCGGGCCGGACACGGCGGGCGGGGTCAGCTCCTGGGTGCGGCTCAGGGTCTCGGTGAGCCGGTCGCGCACCTCGGTCAGCTGGGCCGCGCCCTCGGCGGCCGCCGGGGGCGGCAGGTGGCGGGCGGGGGCCAGGTCGACGTCGTCGTCGAGGAGTTCGATGACGGGTACGGAACGGCTGGCCCCGGGGGTCTCGGCGACCGTGCCGTCCTTGTCGAAGGGCAGCCAGGCGTCGAGTACGGCGGCGTGGACGGCCTGCCAGTCGAGTCTGTCGCGCCCCGCGCCGCCACCGCCGGCCTGGTCGGTGGTGGTCGTGGCGGTGGTGTCGACGACGAGCAGTTCCGGGGAGGCGGCGACGCCCGCGGCGGGCTTGCGCAGCACCCACAGGTGCAGCGGGATGCCGTACGGGGGTGCCGCGCCGGCGGGCAGGGCGACGACGGCCCGCAGGGCGCCCCTCCTGAGGAGATCGGCGCGGATGCGACGGCCGGAGCGGCGGGAGGCGGCGGCCGGCGGCATGAGCAGGACGGCGGTGCCGCCGGGGCGCAGCCGGGCCAGGGCGTGCTGGACCCAGGCCAGTTCGGACTCCGTACGGGCCGGGAAGCCGTACTCCCAGCGCGGGTCGTAGGCCAGTTCGTCGTGGCCCCAGTTGCGCTCGTTGAACGGCGGGTGGCAGAGCACGGTGTCGGCCGTGACGTGCGGGAACGCGTCGGCGCGCAGGCTGTCGCCGGTCCGCACCCGGATGTCGGCGTCGGAGGCCAGGGCGAGGCGGAGGGCGGTGAGCGCGGCCAGGTCGGGGTCGGCGTCCTGGCCGTGGAGGGCGCCGGGGTGCTCGACGGCGCGGAGCAGCGTGCCGGTGCCGGAGGCGGGGTCGAGGACCGTGGGGCGGGGGCCGGCGCCGGGGGCGGCGAGGGCGGCCATCAGGGCGGCGGGGCCGGGTGGGGTCAGCGTGTACTGGCGCGGGTTGGCGTCGAGGTGCCGGCCGAGCAGGAACTCGAACGCCTGGCGGGCCCCGGTCTCGGCGGCGAGGTCGGCGGCCCCGCGCACGAGGGCCGCGGAGGGGGCCAGTTCGGCCGCGCTGGGGGTACGGACGGCCCTCTCGGGGCCGAAGCGCTCGGCGAGGACCTCTTCCAGGGCGACCGGCAGGGTCTCGGTGAGCCGTCGGTCGGAGACGGCGGCGAGCGCCGGCCAGGCGGTGGAGCGGTCCCGTACGAGCAGCAGGACGCAGCCGGCCTGGACGAGGGCGGTGACGGCGCCCGCCGGATGGCCGGTGACCTGCTGCCACACCCGCTCGCGCAGGGGGACCTCGGCGAGCTTGCCCTGGGCGCGGAGCCACTGCTCGACGTCGGCGAGGGCGAAGGACGGGCTGGTCTCCGTCCCGCCCACGGGGCGGGGGAAGTCGGCGTGCCGGCGGCGCCAGTTGCTCACGGCGGCCCGTCCGACCCCCGCGAGCCGGGCGATCCCCGCGGCGGTCACCTCTGCTGCGTGCTCCGGCACCTGGCTGACTCCCCTCGTCCCGCTCGGACGTCGTCCGCACGTCGCGTACCCGCTGCTGTGACCCCGATCTTACTGATGAACGCAAGGCGCACCACTTCACAGCGTGAGCCGATTCAATTTCCGTGAACCGTGTTGACTCGGTTCACAGCCTCTGTTCTTATTGATTCATCGCTCCACGGGGTCCTGGACGGGCCTCGATCACAGTCGATGCCTCATGTCCTGGAGGACACCCATGTCGTACGACACCCAGATCCCGCAGGCCCCGCAGGTGGCCATGCGCAACGGGCTCGGCACCGCGGCCCTGATCCTCGGCATCATCGGTACGCTCTCCGGCCTCATCCCGCTCTTCTTCTGGCTGGCCGGCATCCTCGGCGTGATCGCGCTGATCCTCGGCCTGGTGGGCAGAGGCCGCGTGAAGCGCGGCGAGGCGAACAACAAGGGCGCCACGACCACCGGCGCGATCCTCGGCCTCGCGGCCCTGATCCTCTCGGTGGTCGGCGCGGTGATCACGTTCACCGCCGTCAGCGACGCGGTCGACGAGATCGACAAGTCCATCAAGGAGTCCGCCCCGAAGGACCCGTCGGGCGGCAAGGCGGCCAAGTCCCTCGCGGCCGGTGACACCTCGGTCTACGAGGACATCAAGGTCTCGGTCTCGGAGGCCAAGCCGTACAAGCCCAGCGAGTTCACCGACCTCACCGAGGGCAACAAGGCCTACCAGGTGACCGTCGTCATCGAGAACGGTGGCAAGGAGAAGTTCGACGCCGCGCTCGTGACGCTGAGCGCCCGCGCCGGCAAGGACGGCGTGACCGCCGAGCAGATCTTCGACGGCAAGGTCGGCGCCGGTTTCAGCGGCTCCATCCTGCCCGGCAAGAAGTCCACGGTCGTCTACGCCTTCGAGGTCCCCAAGGGCGCGAAGGACCTCGCGGTCGAGGTCAGCCCCGGCCTGGAGCACGAGGCCGCCCAGTGGGAGCTGAAGGTCGGCTGACCCTCCTGACCGCCCCACCTCGCCTCACTCGGGCACCACACCCGTAACCCCCGCCCCACCCCCGGAGAAACCACCATGTCTGCCGCCCGCCACCCCCGCACCCGCCGCACGGCCCTGATCGCCGCGCTCTGCGCCGCCGCCGCGCTCGGCGCCACCGCCTGCGGGCCCTTCTCCGACGATGCGAAGGCGTCCGGCCCCTTCGGGGACCTGACCGGACCTCAGATCTCCAACAAGGCGATCGCCTCGACGAAGAAGGCCGACTCCCTGACCCTCGACCTCGCCTTGAAGACGACCGACGGGCCGATGAAGGCGTACCTGTCGATGGACACCCGCGGGAAGTGCGTCGGCACCCTGACGGTCGGCACGACGGGCACGGCCGAGCTGATCAAGGCCGACGACAAGGACGTCTTCCTCCGCTTCGACGAGGCGTTCCTGAAGGAGCAGGCGAAGGGCGAGTCGCCCGAGGTCCAGAAGGCGGTCCTCAAGGAGCTCAAGGGCCGCTGGGTGAAGACGCCGGTGACCGAACCGGACGCCAAGGACAGCCTCGAACTCTGCGATCTGAAGGCGCTCCTCGGCGACTTCGAGCAGGGAATCAACCTCGCGGTCAAGGGCGAGGAGACCACCGTGGGCGGCAAGAAGGCGCTGATGGTGACGGAGAAGTCCGGCGGCGAGACGACGACGGTCTACGTGGCGACGGAGGGCGAGCCGCACATCCTGAAGATCGTGTCGGCGGGCGGCGAGGAGCCGGGGACGATCACGTTCAGCGGGTACGGCAAGCCGGTCGAGGCGAAGGTGCCGGCGGCCAAGGACGTCGTGGACGAGACGAAGACCGGCTGACGGTACGGGTGGGGCGACGAGGGTGTGAGGGCCGCCGGAGGGGGGCGGCCGTCACACCCTTCGCGCTGTTCACAGAGTGCCGCGGTTCACGACCGGTCCACTGTTCACAGCCGGTCGACTGTTCACAGGGCGGCCACTGTTCACAGCGCTGCCGCGGTTCACAGCCGGTGGCGGACCCAGACGTTCGGCTCGACGTAGACGGCGTAGCCGCGCGTGGTCTCGCAGTGGACCGGGACGAGCGCGCCCTCGACCTCGACCGGGCCGTCCGTGTCGAACGGCAGGCCCGTCCATGCGCGCCACTGCTCGACGGACGCGCCGATCGTCATCGAGGCCGGGGCGACCGCCTCGATCGTGGCGCCCGCGCGGACGTGGACGCGCAGCCACGGGTCGTGCGGCAGGCCGTCCGACGCGCGGGTGCGGAAGGCGTACTCGTGGATGGAGGCAACGGCCTCCAGGTGCTTGCCGTTGGGGCGGACCGGGGCGACGACCTCGGAGAAGCCGAGCCGGCGGGCGTTGTCCCGCATGGCGTCCAGCATCTTCGCCGAGAGTCCGTGCCCGAGCGCGCTCGTGTCGACGGTGACCTCGATCGCGCTGACGGTGTCGGGGGTGCGCCCGTGCCGCCGGTCGGAGAACGCCCACAGCAGCACCTGGTCCCAGCCGGTGGCGGGCAGTTCGCCACGGCCCTCGGCCCGGAGCTGGAAGGGAACGCTGAGCGCGCGGGCGACGACCCTGCCCTCGGAGTCCGTGGCCACGAGGACGTACTCAGGCAGCTCGGCCACGATCCGCCCGAAGTGGGACCAGCCGACGGGGTCGTACATCATGAACTCCGGCCAGAGGTCCTTCATCCCCCACATCGGAGCTTCGAGCTCAGGGCGTTCGGCGAGGGTCGATATGTTCAGCTCCATGAGGGCGCAGGCTAACGACCGTTCGCCGAACCCCCAACCGATTTATCACGGCGTCGCGACGTCGTGAGGATGATTCGCATCGGCCAGCTGGTCGCCGAGGCGGCTCCGTCGATAGAGGACCTGGCGTCCGTCGCGTGCCCGGGTCAGCAGACCCGTGGCGTGCAGCACGCGCAGGTGCTGGGACACAGCGCTCGGGGTGACCCTGAGGCGACGAGCGATCTCGACCGTGGGCAGCGGCTCGCAGAGGAGGGCAAGCAGCCTGGCCTTGGGGGCGCCGAGCAGCGCCACCAGGGCAGTCGCGTCAGGAGTGGGTGGTGCGGTCCACAGCGTCGCCACTCCTCGGCTCGGATAGGACAGCGCCGGCGGTTCCTCCGGACTGACCGGAGGCGCGGGCTTGTGCGCGAACACCGACGGCACGAAGAGGAGTCCTCGGCCGGACGCGGCGACCCGGTGCCTGCTGATCATCTTGTCGATGTGCAGGACGCCGTCGTGCCAGCGCAGGTTGGGGTGCATGTCCGCGAACAGCAAGCGGGCGCCTCCCACTCGGCCGCGACTTCGAGGAGTTCCGGAGCAGCGCGGCGCAGTCCATCCCGGTCGGACGGGTCGGCGAGCCGGAGGATGTCGCACACACGGCGTCCTTCCTGGTGAGCGCCGAGGCGGGGTTCGTCTCCGGGCAGGTCATCTACATCGCCGGCGGACCGGTGGACTGACGAGGAGCCGTCGGATGCCCCTGATGCTGCCGTGACCTGCGCGTATCCGGGCGGCAGCGCTCCTCAACCGCCGCACTGACGCAGCATCGTCTTCTTGTCCGGCGCGGTCACCGGCATCTCGTACTTGGTGGCGACCTGGGCGAAGCGGACCGCGTAGGCGCACCTGATCGGCCGGGCGGGCGGCAGCCAGGACGCGGGGCCGGAATCGCTCTTGGCCGAGTTGGCCCGCCCCTGGACGGGGATCAGATTCAGTACGTCGTTGGCGAACTGCTTGCGCTTGCTCACCGGCCAGCGCGAGGAGCCCATCTGCCAGCTGTAGGACAGCGGCACCACGTGATCTATCTGCACCTCGGCGGCCTTCGATTTGCGCCACTCTATGGTCTTCCCGGTGTACGGGTCCTGCAGCGTCATGGCGACGACCACGCAGTCGGAGCCGTCTTTGAAGCGGAGGTTCCGGGCATCGCGGCGGATCAGATCGTTTCGGGTGTCGCACCCGTTCCTCGCCAGCGGGACCCCGTCGGCGGTGTCCATCCAGGCACGGCCGAACTCGTCCCGGTCGTAACCCGTCTTCGGCCCCCGCCCCTTCGTGGACAGCCCCTCGATGAGCCTTCGGGCCGCGGCCTTGTCAGCGTCCGTCGTCACGGGTGCGAGTCCCGGCTTCGTGCCGTCCGGATTCTCGAGGGGGCTGATCGCCCGTCCGTCCGGCGCGGCCGGCCCGCCGGGGGCGCCAGGGTCCGACGTACAACCGGCGGTGATGAGGACCGCGGCGGCAAGTGCGGTGAGGGGGAGGGTCTTCGGGTAGCTGGGCACGCCGGGATCCTAGCCATGCCCTTCGCGGTCCAGACCATTGAGCCGTTCGGCGCGCGGAATCGACAGGGGGCGCGTAGCGTCGAATGAGCTGTTTGTCCCCTTCCTAAGGAGTCGCACACATCATGGGGATCATGGACAAGCTCAAGGGCATGATGGGCCAGCATCCGGACAAGGCCGAGCAGACCGTCGAACGCGGCGGCGACATGATCGACCAGAAGACCGGCGGGAAGCACGCCGGCCAGGTCGACCAGGGCCAGCAGAAGGCACAGGAGTACATCGACAAGCAGCGGGGGCAGGACCAGCCCCCGGCCTGACGACTCCCCCGCACCTGTGCGGCCGTGTCTGTCTCTAAAACACAACTGAC
>NZ_JBHWBS010000048.1:21358-54428 GCF_042735655.1 Streptomyces sp. NPDC059567
TCACACCCACGCTCCCTCCCCCGCCCCGGGCCCCCGCCCCCCCGCGCCGCCCCCCCGCCCCCCCCGGGGGGGGCGGGGGGGCGCCCCCCCCCCCCCCCCCCCCACGGCCGCGGCGTTTCCGGAGGCCCTCC
Organism: Streptomyces sp. NPDC059567; assembly: GCF_042735655.1. Lineage (NCBI taxonomy): Bacteria > Bacillati > Actinomycetota > Actinomycetes > Kitasatosporales > Streptomycetaceae > Streptomyces > Streptomyces sp. NPDC059567. The sequence goes on from NZ_JBHWBS010000048.1 coordinate 21,490, forward strand.
CCATCGGACGCCCCCGGATGCCTCCGTTTCGGACGCCCTCTCTTCCGGATGCCCTCCACTTCCGGATGCCCTCCGCTTCCGGACTCCTTCGGCCCGGCACTCCCCCGCCTTCAGATCTTGCCGATCCCCAGGGTGTTCTCGCCGGGCAGCAGCCCGGAGCCGATGACGGCCAGCCAGGGGCCGCCGAGGAGTTCGGCGAGCCGGGCGGTGGACTCGGGACCGAGGGCGACCCAGGGGGCGGCGGCCAGTTCGTCCGTACGCAGCTCCACCCGCTCGCGCAGCGCGCGCCCGGCATCGGTGACCGAGCCGTCGGCCGCGAGCAGACCGCGGGCGGCCAGCCGGTCGCGCGCCGCCGACCAGGCGCTCTCGCTCCAGCCGCGGCTCGCGAAGGTCTGCTCGGACGCGGCCCCGACGGCCGCGAAGGAGACCAGGGACTCGACCGGGTCCAGACCGGCGGCGAGGAGGGCGACCAGGTGGCCGTCCCCGCGGTGCTCGCGCAGGATCGTCGCCGCCTGCCAGAGAGCCAGGTGCGGGGCCTCGGGCCAGGGCAGCTCGGCGTTGGCGGCGGCGAGCGGGCGGCCGGCCGTCACGGCGGCCCCGGCGGCCCGCCGGGCGAGCGCGGCCGCCTCGGCGAGGTCGGGCCCGTCGACGACCTCGGAGCCGAGGACGGCGCGGTAGGCGCGGTCGACGGCACGCAGCCGGGCGTCCAGCACGTCGACGGGCGCGGCGGTCCGCCAGATCCCCGGCACGTACCGGGCCACCATCTCCGGGCTGAAGCTGTAGAACGCGGAGCCGACCCGCTCGGCCCCGGCCGGACCGAGGGGCGCGGCGCGCCAGGCGAAGTAGCCGGGCCAGCGCTCCTCGACGTCGTGGCCGAGCGCGCGGGCCTCCTCGACGGCCTCGGGGGCGTAGTAGAGCAGCGCGTGCAAGGGTTCCAGCAGATGCCACATCTGCCGTACGCGTCCGGGCTCCACGGTGCGCTCAGCCGCCGTACCGATCTCGGTGCTCATGTCCGCCTCCTCGATTGCCACCCTTATCTTGACGCTGACTAGATTGCTCTCGCCCCGGGAACTTGTCAATGCCTAGATCCGGCGTAGGCTGCTGTGCATGAGCAGTCGGAGCACCTATCACCACGGCGACCTGCGGCAGGCGATCCTGACCGCCGCCCTCGACGTCATCGCCACCGAGGGCCCCTCCGCCCTGAGCCTGCGCGACCTGGCGCGCCGCGCGGGCGTCTCGCACGCTGCCCCGGCCCACCACTTCAAGGACCGCGCCGGACTGCTCACGGCCGTCGCGACCGAGGGCTTCGACCTGCTGGCGGCGGCCCTCGCCGAGGCGAAGGACCTGAAGGACGCGGGGGTGCGGTACGTGCGCTTCGCCGCCGAGCACCCGGCGCACTTCCAGGTGATGTTCCAGCCGGACCTGCACCGGCCCGACGACCCGGAGCTGCTCGCCGCCAAGGACCGGGCCGGCGCGGGGCTCCGGGCGGGCATCGCCGGCGTGTCGGCCGACGGCCGGGGCCCCGACCCGCGCCTCGCGGGCGTCGCGGCCTGGTCGCTGGCCCACGGCTTCGCGACCCTGCTGCTCAGCCACAACCTCGCCGGCCCGATCGGCGAACAGGACCCCGAGGAGGTCTTCCACACCCTCGCCGGCCTGCTGTTCGCGTCCGACACCGCACAACCGGCCCAGGAATAAGCGGAGTCGCGCTCCACTTGATCACGTACATGACTAAGAAGACTTTCGGCGCGGCCGCACGCCTCACGACCGTCGCCGCCTTAAGCGCCGCCGTCCTGACCGCACTTCCGCCCGCTGACTCCGTCGCCGCCGAGCACCGGCACGGCGGTGCGTGGCGCGGCGCATGGGCCACCTCGGTGCAGCAGCCGGCGGCTCCCTTCGGTACGAACTGGTCCACCGACGGCTTCTCCGACCACACGGTCCGCCAGGTCGTCCGCGTCACGACCGGCGGCACCAAGGCCCGTATCGAACTGTCCAACCGCTACGGCACCACCCCGCTGAAGATCACCGGTGCGACGGTGGCCCGCACGGCCGAGGGCGGCGCGGTGCAGGCGGGTTCGGTGCGCCGGCTGTCCTTCGGCGGCGAACGCTCCGCCACGGTCCCGGCCGGCGGTACGGCACTCAGCGACGGGGTGCCGTTCAAGGTCGAGGCGCTCGAATCCCTGACCGTCACGCTCTACTTGGCCGGGCCGACCGGCCCCGCGACCTTCCACCACTTCGCCGGTGCCACGAGCTACCGCGCGAAGGGCGACCACCGCTCCGACACCAGCGGCTCGGCGTTCACGGAGACCAGCACCTCCTGGTACTACCTCTCCGGCGTCGAGGTCTCCGGCGGGCAGGCTCCGCGTCGGAACGGCGTCGTGACCTTCGGCGACTCCATCACCGACGGCGTCGGCGGCACGAACGACGCCGACAACCGCTACCCCGACGAGCTGGCCGAGCGCTTCGCCGCCGCCGGGAAGCCGCGCTCCGTCCTCAACCACGGCATCGGCGGCAACCAGGTCACCAACGACTGGGAATGGGCCGGCGAGAAGGCCGTCGCGCGCTTCAAGAAGGATGTGCTCACCGAGCGGGGCGTGGGCACTGTCATCCTCCTCGAGGGCATCAACGACTTCGGCGGCAGCAACCCGGACTTCCCGGGCGGCGGCACCCCGGAGGTGTCGGTCGACAAGCTGATCGAGGGCCACCGCTCGTTGATTCGCCAGGCCCACGCCAAGGGCATCAAGGTGATCGGCGCGACCCTGACGCCGGTCAAGGGCTCGATCTACGACACCCCGGTCATCGAGGCCAAGCGGGACGCGTTCAACACGTGGGTCCGCACCTCCGGCGCGTACGACTCCGTGGTCGACTTCGACCGCGCCGTCGCCGACCCGTCCGACCCGGACCGGATCCTCCCCGCCTTCGACTCGGGCGACCATCTGCACCCGGGCGACGCCGGATACAAGGCGATGGCCGAGGCACTGGACCTCGACACGCTGTAGGAAGGAATCCGGGGCCGGTCCCGGCCGGCCCCGGACCCGCGCCTCTACGACCCCAGGATCGTCGTCAGGAACTCGCCCGTCCACGCCAGCAGTTCGCGCCCCACCACCGGCTTCCCGCCGATCTTCCCGCTCGTCGGGCGCGGCACCAGGATCTGGTGGACGGCCGGCTTGACGACCGTCCGCGGGTAGAGCCGCTTCAGGCGCAGCTCCTGCGACTCCCGCAACTCCACGGGCGCGAAGCGGATGTTCGGGCCCTGGAGGACGATCTCGCCGACACCGCATGCCCGGGCCAGCATCCGCAGGCCGGCGACCAGGAGCAGGTTCTCGACCGGCTCGGGCAGCTTGCCGTAGCGGTCGGTGAGCTCCTCCCGCACCGCCTTGATGTCCTCCTCCGTGTTGGCGGAGGCGATCGCGCGGTACGCCTGCAGGCGCAGCCGCTCGCCCGGCGCGTAGTCGTGCGGGACGTGCGCGTCGACCGGCAGCTCGATCTTGACCTCCAGCGGCGGCTCCTCCTCGACACCGCCCTCCAAAGAGGCGCGGTAGTCGGCGACCGCCTCGCCCACCATCCGTACGTACAGGTCGAAGCCGACGCCCGCGATGTGACCGGACTGCTCGCCGCCGAGCAGATTGCCCGCGCCGCGGATCTCCAGGTCCTTCATCGCCACGTACATGCCCGCGCCCATCTCCGTGTGCTGGGCGATCGTCGCGAGCCGCTCGTGCGCGGTCTCGGTCAGCGGCTTCTCCGGCGGGTACAGGAAGTACGCGTAACCGCGCTCGCGCCCACGGCCGACACGGCCGCGCAGCTGGTGCAGCTGCGACAACCCGAAGTTGTCGCCGCGCTCCACGATCAGCGTGTTGGCGTTGGAGATGTCGATACCGGACTCGACGATCGTCGTGGAGACCAGCACGTCGAACTTCTTCTCCCAGAAGTCGACGACGACCTGCTCCAGGGCCGACTCGGACATCTGGCCGTGGGCCGTCGCGATCCGCGCCTCCGGGACGATGTCGCGCAGCCGCGCCGCCGCCCGGTCGATCGACTCGACCCGGTTGTGGATGTAGAAGACCTGGCCCTCGCGCAGCAGTTCACGGCGGATGGCCGCGCCGATCTGCTTCTCCTCGTACGGGCCGACGAAGGTGAGGACCGGGTGCCGCTCCTCCGGCGGGGTGGTGATCGTCGACATCTCGCGGATGCCGGTGACCGCCATTTCGAGCGTACGGGGGATGGGGGTGGCGGACATCGTCAGGACGTCGACGTTGGCGCGGAGCTTCTTCAGCTGCTCCTTGTGCTCGACGCCGAAGCGCTGCTCCTCGTCGACGATGACCAGGCCCAGGTCCTTGAACTTGGTCTCGGAGGAGAACAGTCGGTGCGTGCCGATGACGATGTCGACGGAGCCGTCCCGCAGCCCCTCGAGCGTCGCCTTCGACTCGGTCTCCGTCTGGAAGCGGGAGAGCGCGCGGGTGGCGACGGGGAACTGCGAGTACCGCTCCGAGAACGTGCCGAAGTGCTGCTGCACGAGCAGCGTGGTCGGTACGAGGACGGCGACCTGCTTGCCGTCCTGGACGGCCTTGAAGGCGGCGCGGACCGCGATCTCCGTCTTGCCGTAGCCGACGTCGCCGCAGATCAGCCGGTCCATCGGGACCGTCTTCTCCATGTCCTCCTTCACCTCGGCGATGGTGGACAGCTGGTCGGGCGTCTCCACGTACGGGAAGGCGTCCTCCAGCTCGCGCTGCCAGGGGGTGTCGGGGCCGAAGGCGTGGCCGGGGGCCGCCATCCGCGCCGAGTACAGCTTGATCAGGTCGGCGGCGATCTCCTTGACGGCCTTCTTCGCGCGCGCCTTCGTCTTCGTCCAGTCCGCGCCGCCGAGCCGGTGCAGGGTCGGGGCCTCGCCGCCGACGTACTTGGTGACCTGCTCCAGCTGGTCGGTGGGGATGTAGAGCCGGTCGCCGGGCTGGCCGCGCTTGGCGGGGGCGTACTCGACGAGGAGGTACTCGCGGGTGGCGCCCTGCACGGTCCGCTGGACCATCTCGATGTACCGGCCGACGCCGTGCTGCTCGTGGACGATGTAGTCGCCGACCTCCAGGGTCAGCGGGTCGATCGTCTTGCGCCGCTTGGCCGGCATCCGCTGGCCGTCCTTGCCGGCCGCCTTCTGCCCGGACAGGTCGGTCTCGGTGAGGACGGCCAGCTTGAGCGCCGGGTCGACGAAACCGAAGTCGATGGAGCCGGTCGCCACATGGACGACGGACGGGGAGACCTCGGCCAGATCCGCGTCGAGCCGGGCCGCGATGCCCTCGCCGCCGAGGACCTCGACCGTGCGGGTCGCCGGACCGTGCGCCTCGGTGACGTAGACCGTGCGCCAGCCGTCGGCCAGCCAGCCCTTGGTGTCGGCGAGCGCCCGGGCGGTGTCGCCGCGGTACGTCTCCGGCGCGTGCATCCCCAGCTTGACGGTGTCCGCGTCCAGCGTCTCGTCCGCCGCGAACGGAGAGACCGACCACCACATCATGTCGAGTTCGCGCGCCCGGTCCCGTACGTCCGCGATCCCCCGGAGGGAGGCCGCGCCGACGTCGATCGGGGCCTCGCCGCCACCCGCGGTCGCCGCCCAGGACGCCTGGAGGAACTCCTGCGAGGTCGCGACGAGGTCGGCCGCGCGCGTACGGACCCGCTCGGGGTCGCACACGACGGCCATCGAGCCCTTCGGCATGACGTCGAGCAGCAGCTCCATGTCGTCGACCAGGACGGGGGCGAGGGACTCCATGCCCTCGACGGCAATCCCCTCGGCGATCTTGCCGAGCAGCTCGCCCAACTCCGGGTGCTCCTCCGCGAGGGCGGCGGCGCGCCGCTTCACCTCGTCGGTCAGGAGCAGCTCGCGGCAGGGCGGGGCCCACAGGCCGTGCTCGGCGACCTCCAGGGAGCGCTGGTCGGCGACCTTGAAGTACCGGATCTCCTCGACGTCGTCGCCCCAGAACTCGATCCGGAGCGGGTGCTCCTCGGTCGGCGGGAAGACGTCCAGGATGCCGCCGCGGACGGCGAACTCGCCGCGCTTCTCGACCAGCTCGACCCGGGAGTACGCGGCGGCCGCGAGGCCCTCCACGATCTCGTTCAGGTCCGCGGTCTGTCCGGTGCGCAGGGCCACGGGCTCCAGGTCGCCGAGGCCCTTGACCTGCGGCTGGAGCACGGAGCGTACGGGCGCGACGACGACGGTGACCGGGCCTGCGGACGGGTCGTCGGAGGACGGGTGGGCGAGGCGGCGCAGCACGGCGAGGCGCCGGCCGACGGTGTCGGAGCGGGGCGAGAGCCGCTCGTGCGGCAGCGTCTCCCAGGAGGGGTAGTCGACGACGGTGTCCGGGTCGAGGAGGCTGCGCAGGGCGGCGGCCAGGTCCTCGGCCTCCCGGCCGGTCGCGGTGACGGCGAGCACGGTCCGGCCCGCCTCGCGGGCGAGCGCGGCCACCGCGAAGGGGCGCGCGGCCGGGGGGCCGACCAGATCCACGTGCATACGGTTGCCGTCGGCGGCGGCCTTCACCGCCTCGGCGAGGGCCGCGTCCTTGACGACGAGGTCGAGCAGACCGTGCAGGCTCATGGACTTCCATCCCGGTGGGTTTACGACAGCGGGCAACGCGAACAGCCCGACACGTCTCACGGGCCGGGGGTCCCGGCGCGACGTCCGGGTGGGACCAGCCTACGACGTGGGTCCGTCACTCGCGCGAAGGATTGCTGTCACCGGGGGCGAGCACAGGGAAGGAGGACCGGTCGCCCGGCCCTCCTTCCCTTCTCCCACCGGATCGGTGGGACCGAGTCGGCACTGACGCGTACGGCCCCGGTGACCGTCACCGGGGGCGTACAAGCCCATGGGGGCACCCCCGTGGCCCCCTCGGGACCGACTACTCGGTCGCGATCGCGTTCAGGACGTTCATCCGGCCCGCGCGGAACGCCGGGACCAGTGCCGCGAACAGGCCCACGAACGCCGAGCCGATGAAGACCGTCAGGATCGTCGGCCACGGGATCTCCAGGACCCCGAGACCCTCCAGGGCCAGCAGCTTCTGGGCCGCCGTGCCCCAGCCCATGCCCAGGGCGAGGCCGAGCAGGGCGCCGAAGAGGGCGATGACCACCGACTCCAGCCGGATCATGCGGCGCAGCTGGCGGCGCGAGAGGCCGATGGCCCGCATCAGGCCGATCTCCCGGGTCCGCTCGACGACCGACAGGGCGAGCGTGTTCACCACGCCGAGGACGGCGACGATGATCGCGAGGGCGAGCAGGCCGTACACGATGTTGAGCAGCTGGCCGACCTGGTCCTTCAGGTCCTGCTTGTAGTCGGCCTGGTTCTGCACCTTGTACTGCGGGTAGGCGGCGAGCGAGTCCTTGAGGGCCGCGTACGCCTCCTTCTCCTTGCCGTCCTCGGCCGTCGCGAACATGATCATGCTCTTGGGCAGCTTGTCGGCGGGCAGATGCTGCGCCGCGGTGGTGACGTTGGTGTACATCACCCCCTTGTCGACGTTGTTCTCGTCCGAGGTGATCGCCGCGACCTTCAGCTTCGCGCTGTCGCCGCCCTTGAAGGCGACGGTCAGCTCGTCGCCGACCTTCACGCCGTGTTCGGTGGCGTAGTCGCTGCCCACCGACATTGCGTTCGTGCCGTACGCGGCCGAGAGCTCGCCGGCGGTCGTGTCGCGCCGCAGGTCCTGCGCGTAGGTCGGTTCGGCGGCGACCAGGCCCTTGTCGACGGACTTGCCCCGCGGGTCGGTGACGGTCGCCTCGACCCAGGTGTACTCGGTGACGTGGCGCAGGCCGGGCGTCTTCTCCACGGCGGCCTGGGCCTGCGGCATGACGGGCTGGCCGTTGCCGGACTGGATGATGAAGTCCGCGCCGACCGAGCGGTCCAGCTCCTCGGTGGCCGAGGCCACCATCGACGAGCCGACCACCGAAAGGCAGGCGACGAGCGCGAGCCCGATCATCAGGGCGGCGCCGGTGGCACCCGTACGGCGCGGGTTGCGCAGCGCGTTGCGCTCGGCCATCCGCCCGACCGGACCGAAGATCCGCAGCACGATCGCGCCGAGGACCCGGACGACGCCGCCCGCGAGGAGCGGTCCGACGACGATGAAGCCGACGAGGGAGAGGACGATGCCGAGGCCGAGCCAGAGGGAGCCGGCGGAGGCCTTCTCCGCCTGGGTCGCGGTCCACAGCGCGGCGGCGCCACCCAGCGTGAGGAGCAGGCCGAGCCCGCCCCGCACCAGGCCGGCCTTGCCGTCGGCCGGGGTGCCGGCGTCGCGCAGGGCGGCCATCGGGGAGACCTTGCCGGCCCGGCGGGCCGGGATGTACGCGGCGAGGACGGTGACGACGATGCCGAGGAGGAGACCGACGGCGGGCGTCGTCCACTTCACGGTCAGGTCCTCGGTGGACAGCTCCATGCCCATGGAGGACATGAGCTCCATCAGGCCGACGGCGAGTCCGACGCCGGCCGCGACGCCGGCGATCGAGCCCACGACACCGAGGAGGACGGCCTCGACGAGGACGGAGCGGTTGACCTGCTTGCGGCTGGAGCCGATGGCCCGCATGAGGCCGATCTCGCGGGTGCGCTGGGCGACCAGCATGGAGAAGGTGTTGACGATGAGGAAGATGCCGACGAGGAAGGCGATTCCGGCGAAGCCGAGCATCGCGTACTTCATGACGTCGAGGAAGCCGGCGACGTCCTCGCGGCCCGCGTCGGCGACCTCGGCCGCAGTCTGGAGCGTGTAGCCGCCGCCGACCGCGGCGACGATGTTGCTCTTCAGCTTCTCGTCGCTGACCCCGGGCGCCGCGTCGGCCGTGATCTGGGTGAACAGACCCTCCTTGCCGAGGAGTTCGCGCTGCGCGGTGGCGGTGTCGAAGTAGACGACGGTGGCACCGGGGTTGGTGACCTTGAACTCGACGATGCCGGAGATCTTCGCCTTGAAGTCGCCGGTGACGGCGATGGTGCGCAGCTCGTCGCCGATCTTCAGCTTGTGCTTCTCGGCGGTGCCGGCGTCGACCATCACCTCGGTGGGGCCGCGCGGCTCGTGGCCGGAGGCGACGTCCACCGAACGCAGCTCGTTGGCGCTCCAGTTGACGGCGATCGTCGGGGCGCCGCTGGTGGGTCCGACGTTGTTGTCACGGGAGTCGACGACGGTCACGCTCAGGGAGATGACCGAACCCTGGGCGGCCTTGACGCCCTCGGCCTTGCGGACCTGCTCCACGAGGGAGGCGGGCAGGGTCTCGGGGCGGCCGGTCTGCGGGGTCTCGTCGTCGACGGCCGCGTCCTTGGGGCTGAGCGTGACATCGGAGGCGGTCGAGGCGAAGAGCTTGTCGAAGGTGGTGTTCATGGTGTCCGTGAACACCAGCGTGCCGCTCACGAACGCGACGGAGAGCAGGACGGCGACGGCGGAGAGCGCCATGCGGCCCTTGTGCGCGAAGAAGTTGCGCAGCGAGGTCTTGAGCACGGTCATGACGTCCGCCCGCGCGCGTCGAAGTCCTTCATGCGGTCGAGTACGGCATCGGCGGTGGGCCGGAACATCTCGTCGACGATCCGGCCGTCCGCGAGGTACAGGACGCGGTCGGCGTGGCTGGCGGCGACGGGGTCGTGGGTGACCATCACGATGGTCTGGCCGAGCTCGTCGACCGACTGCCGCAGGAAGCCCAGCACCTCCGCGCCGGCACGGGAGTCGAGGTTTCCGGTCGGCTCGTCACCGAAGATGATCTCGGGGCGGGCGGCGAGCGCGCGGGCCACGGCGACGCGCTGCTGCTGACCGCCGGAGAGCTGGTTGGGACGGTGCTTGAGGCGGTCGGCGAGGCCGACCGTGGACACGACGCGGTCGAGCCACTGCTGGTCCGCTCGGCGGCCGGCGATGTCCATCGGCAGCGTGATGTTCTCGAGCGCGTTGAGGGTCGGCAGCAGGTTGAACGCCTGGAAGATGAAGCCGATCCGGTCCCGCCGCAGCTGGGTGAGCTTCTTGTCCTTGAGACCGGTGATCTGCGTGTCGTCGAGGAAGATCTCACCGCTGGTGACGGTGTCGAGCCCGGCGAGGCAGTGCATCAGGGTCGACTTGCCGGAGCCCGAGGGGCCCATGATCGCGGTGAACTGCCCGCGGGCGATGTCCACGTCGACGTGGTCGAGCGCGACGACCCGCGTCTCGCCGGCGCCGTACGCCTTGACGACCTGCCGCGCCCGGGCGGCGACGGCCGTGCTCCCTCCAGTGTCCCCGCGCTTGGGGATGGTCACAGCCGAAGTCACGGTATGTCTCCTATGGGTGAGTGTGCGCAGGAACGCGTAGGTCGAGTGGTGCTCATGTCGAGTCTCCGGGGAGCCGGGGCGGCTGGTCACTGGTGCTCGTCGCACTCTTCGCCCTGGGGTTATCCGTAAGAACAAGCTAAAGACGGACAGGGCACTTCCTCGTCCTCCGCCGGGACGAACGGGCCCTGCCCTCTATGGGGGAGGTCCCCCTAGGGGTTCTCCACCCGTGGATCGAGTGAGAGGCTGAGCCGAACAGATTAGATGTACGACCCATTCAGGTCGGAGTCGCCGGATGTCGGCGCGCGCGACGGTGGATGGGTCGATGCGTGGAGAGGGGATTCCGGGGTGAGCAGGACGACGACGCGGCAGGTCACGCCATCGGCCACCACGCCGCGCGGACGCGGCCCCGTCGTCGCGGCGCTCATGCTGGTGATGGGCCTGACCGCGCTCGACGGCACAGTGGTCTCGACCGCCGTGCCGCAGATCGTCGGCGACCTCGGCGGCCTCTCCGTCTTCTCCTGGCTGTTCTCCGGCTATCTGCTCGCCGTGACCGTGACCCTGCCGGTGTACGGGAAGCTCTGCGACACCTTCGGCCGAAAGCCGGTCCTGATCGCCGGCACCGTCCTGTTCCTCATCGGCTCCCTGCTGTGCGCGTCGGCCTGGAACATGGGCTCACTCATCGCGTTCCGCGTCGTCCAGGGCCTGGGCGGCGGCGCGCTCCAGGGCACGATCCAGACCATCGCCGCCGACCTCTACCCGCTGAAGGAACGCCCCAAGATCCAGGCGAAGCTCTCCTCGGTCTGGGCCACCGCCTCGGTCGCCGGACCGGCGGCGGGCGGACTCCTCGCGGGGTACGGCGACTGGCGCTGGATCTTCCTGCTGAACCTGCCGGTGGGTCTGGTCGCCCTGTGGCTGGTCGGCCGCTACCTGGTGGAGCCGGAGCGAGCGCCCGGCAGCACGCCCCGGAAGGTCTCCGTCGACTGGGCGGGCGCACTCGCCGTCTTCGCCACCGGGACCCTGCTGCTCACCGCGCTCGTCCAGGGCGGCGTCGCCTGGCCGTGGCTGTCCGCACCCTCCCTCGGCCTCTTCGCGGGCGCCCTCACCCTCGCCGCGGTGACCGTCCTCGTGGAACGCCGGGCCGCCGAACCGATCATCCCCGGCTGGATATGGCGCCGCCGCACCATCGCCGCGGTCAACCTGGCCCTCGGCGCGCTCGGCCTGGTCATGGTCGCCCCGACCGTCTTCCTGCCCACCTACGCCCAGGCCGTCCTCGGCCTGGGCTCCACGGCCGCCGGCTTCGTCCTCTCCGCGATGACCCTCAGCTGGCCGGTCACCGCCGCCCTGTCCAACCGGGTGTACAACCGCATCGGCTTCCGCCTCACCGCGATCGTCGGCATCACCCTCGCGCTCCTCGTGCTGCTCGCCTTCCCCTTCCTCCCCTTCCCCGGGGAACCGTGGCAGCCGGCCCTGCTCATGCTGCTGCTCGGCGGCGCGCTCGGCTTCTTCCAGCTCCCGCTGATCGTCGGGGTCCAGTCGACGGTGCCCTACGAGGAGCGCGGCACGACGACCGCGTCCGTCCTCTTCTGCCGCCAGGTCGGCCAGAGCGTGGGCGCGGCCCTCTTCGGCGCGATCGCCAACGGCGTCCTGGCCGCCCGCCTCGGCACGGGCACGGACCTGGACAGCCTCGCGTCCACCCTCGCCGACGCGGACGACACGCTGCGCCGCGCGATCGACGCGGCCGTCGACTACGTGTACCTGGGCGCGGCAGGGGCGGCCGCACTCGCCCTGGTGGTGCTGCTGGTCCTGGCCCCGCGCCGCTTCCCGATCCTGCGGGAGGAGGAGCAGGCGGGGGAGGGGTGAGCCGGGGGCAACGACCGCTCAGCCGTCGCCGGCGTCACGGCCCTCCGGCGCCCGGTCCTTACGGCCTTCAGGCCCCGCGTCCTCGGGCGTACCGTCCTGCGGCGCCGCGTTCTGCGGCGGACGGCCCGTCAGGGTCGCGAGGGAGGTGCGGATGTGGTTCATCTGGGCGTGGATCTCCTCCCGCGCCTCCGCGTGCTCGCCCAGCACACGCTCGGTCGCCCGCTCGATCCGCTCCCGCTGCGACCGCGCCTCCGCCAGCAGCTCCTCCGCCCGGGCCTCCGCGTCCTCCTGCCCGTGCCGGGCCGCTTCCTCCGTCGCCGCGAGAGCGCGCCGGGCGTCCGCGAGACGGGCCTCCGCGGAGGTGAGGAGTTCCTTGTGGTGGGCGTCCAGTTCGGCCGCCCGAGCCGTCGCGGCCCGCTCGGCCTCCTCCCGTACCGCCGTCTGCTCCGCCCGCTGGGCCGCCAGCAGCGCCGCCGCCCCGCGCGCCGCCTCCTCGAACGCCTCCCCGGCCTCGGCCCGCTGCCCCTCCGCCGTGCGAAGGGCCGCCGACCTCGTGGCCTCGGCCTCCTCGCCCGCCGCGCCGAGGGCCGCCGCGGCCACGGCCTCCGCCTCCGCCCGTACCCGCTCCGCGTACTCCCGCGCCGCCTCCGTCGCGGACCGGGCCGCCTCCTCCGCCTCCGCCGCGAACGCCTGCGCCTCCGACTCGGCGGCCCGCACGAGACTCTCGTCCTCCGCCTCCGCCAGTTCGAGCAGCCGGCCCGCCCGTTCGCCCAGCGACTCGTACCGCTGCGGGACCAGCGCCGCGACCTCCGTACGCAGCCGGGCCGCCTCCTCCCCCATCTCCCTCGCGAGGACGGTCAGCCGGGCCGCCCGCTCCCAGGCGGCGTCGCGTTCCTCGGAGAGCGCGGCGAGATGACGGTCGACCTGCTGCGGGCGGTAGCCGCGACCGCGTCCGACGGCGAAACTCATCCCTGACGCCCCTTCCGAAATGGCCGTCATGGCCACAATGGGTCACATGCCAGGATGCGTCATCGGACACGACAAAAGGCGCCCGACGTGTCGTACACATCGGGCGCCTTCGATCACGAACGGCCTAAGACCTGACTAAGGCCGGACTACAGCAGTCCGTCCCACATCTGTTCCAGGAGCACCGACCACCAGTTCTCCGGCGACGCCAGCGCCGCCGGGTCCAGCATCGCCAGCTGCGCCTGGAAGTCGACCGTCCAGCGGCCCGCCTGCTCGGGGTTGAGCCCGAACCGCAGCCGCCACATCCGGCCGAGCAGCGCCATGGACCGGGTGAACTCCGGCAGCCCGCTGTTCACGAACTGCGGCGGCACCGGCTGCCCGCCCGGACCGGCCTCGACCGGCACCGCGACGATGTGCGCGGTCCCGTACTGGACACAGATCGCCCGCCCGAAGTCCGAGCCGATCACCAGGTACGAGCCCGCGTCGGACGCCGGCTGGACCTGCCGCTGCGCGGCGAGCTCCGCCAGCGTCGGCACCACCGGCTGAGCCGGCTGCGCCCAGAAGAACGGACCGAAGTCCGCCGGCAGACCCGCCCATACGAGCGTCAGCGCCACGACCTCCGGCACGCCCTGCCGGGACACGGCCCGCTGGTCGAACCGGCAGATACCCGGGCCGAAGGCACCGGCCAGCTCCTGCGCGACGCCGTCCGGAGGGATCGGCGGCGCGGGCTGCACCTGCGGCAGCGGCGCACGGATCGGCGCCGGACGCGCCGGACCGTCCGCGACCTGATGCAGCTCACCCTGGTGGGTGAGGAGTTGCCGCATCCCCTGCTGACGGCCCGCGTGATCCTTGCCGTACGGCGCGATGTTGGTGATCCGCGCCTGCGGCCAGGTCTCCCGGATCATCCGCGCGCAGTAACCGCCCGGCAGCTCGCACGACTCCAACTCCGTGTGCAGCTCCAGCACTTGCTGCGGCGGCACGTTCATGGCACGCAGCTCGTGCAGGATCTGCCACTCGGGGTGCGGGGTGCCGGGGGCGGACCGCCGGATGATCTGGGCCTCGGAGCCGTCGGGCGCGCGATAGCGCAGGACGGCCTGGTAGCCGGGTCCGACGGTCGGCTGACCGGCGGGCTGCTGCGGGTACCCGTACGCCGGAGGCGGGGTGCCCGGCGCGGACGGCGGCGGCACCGGCGGTCCCGGCGGACCGCCGGGACCGGGCTGCGCCAGCATCGTCGCCGCGTGGTGCACACCACCGGGCGGGGTGCCGGGCGCGCCGGGAGCACCGGGAGGCCCGGGCGGGGTACCGGGAGCACCCGGAGGCCCGGGCGGGGCGACGAGGCCGCCGGGCCCGGGATGAGCGAGCATCGTCGCCGCGTGCGCGACCCCGGCACCGTCGGACCCGCCGGGCGCACCCGGAGGCGCGGGCGGAGGCGGCGGCGCGCCGGGGCCGCCCTGGTTCGGATGCGCCAGCATCGTCGCCGCATGTGCCACACCAGCACCGTCGGACCCACCGGGCACACCCGGAGGCGCCGGCGGGGGCGGCGCGCCGGGGCCGCCCTGGTTCGGATGCGCCAGCATCGTCGCGGCCTGGTGCACGGGCTGCGGAGGCGTGGGCGGCCCGGGAGGCTGAGGCCCGTCGGGCCCGAGCTGCGCCACGAGCTGCGTCGGTACGTACCCTCCCGCGGGCGCACCGGGAACCCCCGGCGCCTGCGGCGGCGGAGGCGGGTTCCCGCTACCGCCCCGCGCACCCCGCGGGGGCAGCACGGCCTTGCTGGTGGCCGCATCCGCGATGTCACCGGACGCCGGCGACGGAACACGCACACCAGGAGCGGGCGTACCACCGGGCACACCAGGAGCGCCGGGCGCCGGAGGCACACCGGGAGCACCGGGAGCCGCGGGGGCGCCGGGCGGCGTCGGGCCGCCGATCGAGCCGGGGGCGCCAGGAGCACCAGGCGGCGTGGGCCCACCGGTCGAGCCCGGAGCACCCGGGCCGCCCGGAGCCGAAGGCGCACCGGAACCACCCGCGGAAGCCGGGCCGCCCAGCGGACCCGTACCCGCCGGCGGCGGGGCGTGCGGGTCCAGGGCCGGGGTGGCGATCGCCGTCGGCGGGAGCGCGCTGCCGGCCGACATCAAGGCCGTCGGGGCGTCCGCGCCCACCACCGGAGGCGGCGTGTCCTCGTCGTCCGCACCCGAGAGCGGCGGGGCGAAGACCGTCGCCGGCAGCGGCACCGAACCCTCCGCACCGCCCGAGCTCGCGTTCGCGTCCGCCCAGGGGCTGCTCGCCGGCACCCCGTCCGACGCCGTCGGCTCGTAGTCCACCGGACGGCCCACCGAAGCACCCTCCGAAGCCGAAGCCGAAGCCGGCGCAGGCGCAGGCGCCGAGGCCGGCGCCACCCCTCCCGTCGCCTCCGCGGACGACGAACTCCCGCCCGCCTGCGAAGCGTTCGGACCCTTCGGCGGCGCCGACGGCAGGCCGAGCTTGTCCGCCGCGTCCTGCAGCCACTCCGGCGGACTCAGCAGGAACGACGTCGCGTTCAGATCGACCCGCTCCGGCGGCGCAGGAGCCGCGGCACCCGCGTCGGCGTCCTCCGAAGCCCCGTACTCCTCCTCGTACCGCCGGATCACCTCACCCACCGGCAGCCCGGGCCACAGCGTCGCATCGCCGCTGTCCCGCGCGATGACCAGCCGCTGCCGGCCACCGTCCGACGTCGGACCCTCCTCGCGGTCCTCCGCCCACACGACGAAACCCAGCTCGAACTCCCGTACCCGCACCTCGCGTTGCTGGTACGCCGGCACATCACCGTTGATCCACTCCTCGGCGCGCTCCTGCGCCTGCGCGAACGTCACCACAGCCAGCTCACTCCCCCACCGGGACCACGGGCACGGCGCGCGCGAAGCCGCCGTCCACCATCAGGTTCGCCACCGTCTCCAGCTCCGGCGGATTGCCGGCCAACCGCAGCAGGAACGCGTCGAAATCCTCGCCGCACGGCAGCAGCAACCGCTCCACGCGCTCGTTCACACTCCAGCCGTCCTGATCCCGCGCGTCGTCGTACGCGCAGAACCACACCGACCCGATCCCCTCGCCCTTCACCTTCACCGCGAGGATCCCGCCCTGCACGAACGCGACACCCAGGTAGTCCTTCGTGAGGTGATCGCGCAGACACTTGTTGACGTAGACGAGGTCATTGACCCCCGCCTCCTCACGCACCGTGAAGAACGGCTGGTCCACCAGCAGACCGAGCTCCGCGTCGAGCGCGGCGCCGACCGGCGCACAGCCGCCCGCCGCCTTCAGGAACGCGCGGTACGCGCCCGGCAGGCGGTAGCCCAGGTCCTCCTCCACACCGAGCAGTTGCTGCTCGGACACCGACACCGGACCCTTCGGCAGCCCGAAATGCGCCGGCCGCGTCTCCTGCAACGGACGCGTACCCCGCTTGCCGTGGTCGACGGCAGCCGTCGCCACCCCACCGTGGTGCCGCAGCAACGCCTTCACCTCGACCGGTACGAGCTCCATCCGCCGACCGCCCGCCACGTGGTGCCAGGTCCAGCCGTGCGGAGTCGCCACGGCCGGGATCGTGCCCCACAACTCGTGGCCCGTCGCGGCCAGCGCCGCGTTCGCCGACACGTAATCCGTCAGCCGCAACTCGTCGACACCGAAGCCCTCGGGCGGATCGGCGATCTCCGCCGCCGCCCGGGCGTACGGCGAAAAGTCCGGATAGCCCTGCTCATCCACCCGCACCCCTCTAGGGTGCCGAGAAGCACGGACCGGGTCCGGGAAGTGCACGACCTGCCCGGCGTAAGCCGCGTTCGGTGGCGCGGCATGCTGCCCGAGCCGACCTGTCGTCATGGCGGTTGCCCCCTGCGCTGGCTGCTGGCTGATTCCGCACAGCCTATGCGCTGCCACAAGCCCACGACCCGGCCCGATACGGCCACGACCACAGCCCGTGACCAAGTGTCACGGGCGGATGACACACCGGCGATAGTTCCGACACACCGACGCCCCGTTTGTGTACCCCGCTTCCACATGAGGCGTCCCATTTGGCAGTCTGTTCCCGCAACTCGGGGGATTGCAGGAGGGGAAGACACGCACCATGTACGCAGCACAAACGCCCACTCAGGGTGACCCACGCCTCAACTGGAGCAGCGCCGAGCCCACCCGCGCCCCGTTACTGCGCTTCCGCCGCGACGGCATCCTCCCCACCGTCGGAGCCGCGCTCTCCGTACGCGGCGAAACCACCCTCACCTGCACGGCGGGCCGCGGCGACCAGCCGCCCGTCCTGCACGCACTCGTCCAGGACTTCCTCGACACCCTCACCAGCGGCCAGCGCGAACGCTTCACCGGCCGCTGCCCCGAGGCGATCCTGCTCTCCCGCCACCTCACCGCCACCGAGACCGGCCGCTCCAAGCGCGCCCAACGCAAGCCCCTCACCCACGGCGAGGCCCGCCGCTCCCTCAAACACGCCAAACTGACCGCACGCCGCATCCGCGAGGACGGCGACCCGCTGCACGGCAGTTACGCCGCCCCCTGCCGCTCCTGCACGGCGATGCTCGCCCACTTCGGGGTACGCCCCGTCGACCCCACCTCGACTGTCGAGAACGGCTGACCGCACCTTCATGCCCGACCACCTGAGCACCACCCGATTCCCGGTCAACGTCGACGCCGCCCTCCGCGAAGCGGGCTGGCAGCCCGGCCGCTGGGACATCAAACTCGCCGAACAATGGGCCGACACCCTGCGCGCCCACGTCTCCCCGGCCGGCCACCGGCACAGCGTCTTCCCGGCGGCCGTCGAGGCCTGGGCCGAGTTCGGCGACCTGCGCGTCACGGCGCCCGGCAGCGGCCGCCAGATCGCCCCGGCGACCGTCCGCTTCGACCCGCTCGCCGGCCTCCACCTGGCCCGCACCCTCGCCGACCTCGGACGCGCCCTCGACACCGAGATCGCCCCGCTCGGCGAGGAGGGCGAACACCAGGCGGTCCTCGCAATCGACCAGGAGGGGCGGGTCTACAGCCTCGACCACACAGGAGACTGGTTCCTGGGCCAGGACATCGACGCGGCACTGTCGACGCTGATCACGGGGACACAGCCGACACGAATGGTCACGGGCTGAGCCTGGGGCGGCCGATCGGACATCGGATATTGGACATTGGATCCGATATCCAGAATCCAATGCGCTGGATCCAAGGACACGGATCCAAGGACACGGATCCGATGGCACGGATCCGATGCATGGACCGATGCAGGGATCCGACCCCCAGGATCCGACCTACGCCACCCGCTCCCCCACCGGCAGCACCGCCGACACCCGGAACCCACCCACGTCCGTCGGACCCGAGACGAACACTCCGCCCAGCCGGCTCACACGCTCCCGCATACCGACCAGACCATTGCCACCACTCGGCAGATGGGCATCGGTCGCCGCCGCGTCCGACGGGCCGTTCTCCACCTGCATCGCGACCTCCGCGTCCCGATGCGCGAGCCGGACGACGACCTTGGCACCGGCCGCATGCTTGTGGACGTTCGTCAGCGCCTCCTGGACCACCCGGTACGCAGTCCGCTCGACCTCCGCCGCATACCCCCGCACCTCACCGAGCACCATCAGCTCGACGACCGCACCGGCCAACCGCGACTGCTCGACCAGATCCTCCAGAGCGTCCAGACACGGCCCGTCCTCCGAGGCAGCCTCCGCTGCGGCCGCGGCCGCCCGGCCGACCGCGGCCAGCGGCACCGGAGAAGCAACGGCCGGAGCCGCGTCCTCCCGCAGGACACCGAGCATCTCGCGCAACTCCGTCAACGCCTGCCGGCCCATGTCACCGACCAGCGCCGCGTTCTTCACGGCCTTCTGCGGATCCTTCAACGCGACCGCCTGCAACGCCGCCGCATGCACCACCATCAGCGACACCCGATGCGCCACCACGTCGTGCATCTCCCGAGCGATCCGCGTCCGCTCCTCCTGCCGCGCCCACTGAGCCCGCTGCTCCGCCCGATCGGCGAGCAGCGACAGCTCCTGCTCCAGACTGTCGGCCCGCTCCCGCAGACTCTCCATGAGCCGGCGCCGGGCCCCTATGTAGAGGCCGAAGAGAACCGGGGGCGCGTTGAGACCCAGCGTCATGAAGACCGAGACGGTCGGGACGTACCAGCCGCTCGGATCGAAGTCCGGCTGACCGACATCCGCCTGCGCGACGTCCTGCCGCACCCGCACCACCGTCACGACGAAGACGGCGACCGTCGACATACCGGCGAGGGCGGCCGTGATCCGCCGGGGCACCTCCGAGGCGGCGAGCGAATAGAGCCCGACGATCCCCATCAGATAGCCCATCTCGGCGGGCGTGACGGCGATCGAGACCAGAACCACGGCGATCGGCCACCGGCGCCGCACGAGCAGCGCGGACCCGACGATCAGCCCGAACAACACCCCCACGGGCACGGGCAGCCCAGCCTTGTCGGCAAAGCCGACCCCCTCCAGCCCGCACTCCAGCGCGGACACCACGGCCAGCCCGACATCGAGCACCGCACTACGCCGTCTCCCCCACCACCACCAGCCCCGGGCGGCCATAGCCGCCGCGTCCTGATGCGCCCCCGTTGTGGTCATGCCCTCCAGCGTACGGGCGAGCGCGAGTCATTTTCCGGAGACCGCAGGACGCGGGAGCGCCGCACGTCAACGGCGCGCACACACCAGTCCCTCGAACTAATGAATCGCCCACACTTTCGACCCGGACGTCCGCATTCCGGACGACGGTGTTCATATGACATCAGAGACGAGCCGATATACGGACTTCGAGAGCCTGCGCGAGCAGGCCGTCGCCCTACGCCGCGAGGGCCTCAGCCTGCGCCAGATCCGAGACCGCCTGCAGGTCTACAACAACGACATCCTCCACCGCCTCGTGAAGGGCGAGCCGCCTCCGGAATGGACGAAGCGCCCGAACGCGAAGGACGACCTCCGCGCCCGCGCCCGCGAGCTCCGCCTCCAGGGCAGGACGTACGACCAGATCCAGCTGGAGCTGGGCTGCTCGAAGAGCTCGATCTCGCTCTGGGTACGGGACCTGCCGAAGCCGGAGCGCAAGCGGACTCGCGAGCAGGCTTCAGAGATCGCCAAGCGCGGCTGGGAACCTATGGCCTGGCTCGATGTGTTGGGCATCGAGCGGGACCGGCTGACGTTCCGGGTCATGATCCATGAGAACGCCGATGTGCCCGGCGCGGAGAGGTACTGGGCCGAACTGATCGATGTCCACATCACCACGCTCAGCAGGACGACGCTCAAGAAGCACAACCCCAAGACGGTCCGGAAGAACGTGGGGGACGACTACCGTGGCTGCCTCGTGATCAAGGTCCTTCAGGGATCAGATCTTTACCAGCGCATCGAGGGCTGGTGGTCTGGCATGGTGGTGGAGGCCAGACGCCTCACCGCGTAGGCTGAGCCCGCACTCCCCCGTGGTGTAATCGGCAACACTATCCACTTTGGATGGATCATTTCAGGTTCGAGTCCTGGCGGGGGAGCCATGCTCGGTTCGGGTCCTGACCTCCACGGTCAGGACCCGCACTCATTTCCGCTCCGAAACCCCCCGGTATCCTGCGGTTGTCCACCACCCGAAGCCGAAGGGCATTCCCGTGAGCGCCAACCGCCCGGCCGCCGTCGTCGTCCTCGCAGCGGGTGAGGGCACCCGCATGAAGTCGAAGACCCCCAAGGTCCTGCACGAAATCGCCGGACGTTCCCTCGTCGGGCACGTCGTGTCCGCCGCGCGGGAGCTGGAGCCCGAGCACCTCGTCGTCGTGGTCGGGCACGCCCGTGAGCAGGTCACCGCGCATCTCGACGCGCACTACGCCGGGACTCGTACCGCCGTGCAGCACGAGCAGAACGGCACCGGTCACGCCGTCCGCATGGGTCTCGAGGAGCTGGGTCAGGCCCCTGAGGGGACCGTCGTCGTCGTGTGCGGCGACACGCCGCTGCTGTCCGGGGAGACCCTGAAGGCGCTCGCCGGCACCCACGCCGCCGACGGCAACGCCGTCACCGTGCTGACCGCCGAGGTGCCGGACTCGACCGGCTACGGGCGGATCGTCCGGGACTCCTCCGGTGCCGTCACCGCGATCGTCGAGCACAAGGACGCCTCCGAGGAGCAGCGCGCGATCAAGGAGATCAACTCCGGCGTGTTCGCCTTCGACGGCCGGCTGCTCGCCGACGCTCTGGGCAAGGTCCGGACGGACAACAGCCAGGGTGAGGAGTACCTCACGGATGTGCTGTCCATCCTGCGTGAGGCGGGTCACCGGGTCGGCGCTTCGGTGGCCGGTGATCACCGCGAGATTCTCGGTATCAACAACCGGGTGCAGCTCGCCGAGGCCCGTGCCCTGCTGAACCGGCGTCTGCTGGAGCGGGCGATGACGGCCGGTGTCACGGTGGTCGACCCGTCGTCGGTTCTCGTCGACGTGATGGTGACGTTCGAGCCGGACTCGGTCATCCACCCCGGTACGCAGCTGCTCGGTGCGACGCACATCGGCGAGGACGCCGAGGTCGGCCCGAACACGCGGCTGAAGGACACGAAGGTCGGCAAGGGCGCTCGGGTGGACAACACGGTCGCCGATTCGGCCGTGATCGGCGAGGGCGCCTCGGTGGGCCCGTACGCGTATCTCCGTCCGGGTACGGACCTGGGTGTGAAGGCCAAGGCCGGTACGTACGTGGAGATGAAGAACGCGAAGATCGGCGAGGGCACGAAGGTCCCCCATCTGTCGTACGTGGGCGACGCGACGATCGGTGAGTACACGAACATCGGCGCGGCGAGTGTCTTCGTGAACTACGACGGTGAGGCGAAGCACCACACGACGGTGGGGTCGCACTGCAAGACCGGTTCGGACAACATGTTTGTGGCTCCTGTCACCATCGGGGACGGTGCCTATACCGCCGCGGGGTCGGTCATCACGAAGGACGTGCCGTCCGGTGCGCTCGCCGTCGCCCGGGGCCAGCAGCGGAATATCGAGGGTTGGGTGGCTCGGAAGCGGCCTGGCAGCGCTGCCGCGCAGGCGGCTCAGGCGGCCACGGAGGAGCCCGCCGGCGAAGGCTGACCGGAAACGGGTACGTCGAACTCGGCGTACCGTGATACGTGCACATAAATTCGGCTGGCTCGCACACGCGCACGGGAGCGCGGAGGTCGCGGCCAGAAGACACGTCTGAGGAGACAGTGCTGTGACCGGGATCAAGACGACCGGCGAGAAGAAGCTGATGCTCTTCTCCGGCCGCGCCCACCCCGAGCTGGCCGAGGAGGTCGCACATCAGCTGGGTGTCGGCCTCGTGCCGACCAAGGCTTTCGACTTCGCGAACGGTGAGATCTACGTCCGTTTCCAGGAGTCGGCTCGTGGCGCGGACTGCTTCCTGATCCAGAGCCACACGGCTCCGATCAATAAGTGGATCATGGAGCAGTTGATCATGATCGATGCTCTGAAGCGGGCTTCCGCTCGGAGCATCACCGTGATCATCCCGTCGTACGGCTATGCCCGTCAGGACAAGAAGCACCGTGGTCGTGAGCCGATTTCGGCCCGTCTGGTCGCGGATCTGCTGAAGACCTCGGGTGCGGACCGCATCCTCACGGTCGACCTGCACACGGACCAGATCCAGGGCTTCTTCGACGGTCCGGTGGACCACCTGTCGGCTCTCCCGGTCCTGGCGGACTACGTGGGCAACAAGGTCGACCGTTCGAAGCTGACGATCGTCTCCCCCGACGCCGGCCGGGTGCGTGTGGCCGACCGCTGGTGCGACCGTCTGGACGCGCCGCTGGCGATCGTGCACAAGCGTCGTGACAAGGACGTCGCCAACCAGGTGACGGTCCACGAGGTCGTCGGTGACGTGAAGGGCCGCGTCTGCGTCCTGGTCGACGACATGGTGGACACCGGTGGCACGATCTGCGCCGCCGCCGACGCGCTCTTCGCGCACGGCGCGGAGGACGTCATCGTGACGGCGACGCACGGCATCCTGTCGGGGCCGGCCGCCGATCGTCTGAAGAACTCCAAGGTGAGCGAGTTCGTGTTCACGGACACGCTGCCGGTGCCGAGCTCCCTGGAGCTCGACAAGATCACGGTCCTGTCGATCGCTCCGACGATCGCGCGCGCCGTGCGTGAGGTGTTCGAGGACGGCTCGGTGACGAGCCTCTTCGAGGAGCACTGAGCGGCTCCCAGGAATCGCTGAGCAGGCCCGCTTCCCTTGAGGGAGGCGGGCCTTCCTCATGCGGTCGGCGCTATGCCCTGAGCGCGTCCACCGCGATCCGCGCCGCTCTGCCGATGGCGGCGTCCGCCGCCGGGAGGGTCACCGTCGTCGCGGCGGCGCGGGTGAATACGGCGACGGCGTAGCGGCCGCCGTCGGGGTATTCGACGACTCCGGCTTCGTGGCGGAGGGTCGGCAGGGAGCCGGTCTTGCCGCTGACGCGGACGTCGTCGAAGGGGAATCCGGCGGCGAGGCGGTGGCTCCATGCCTGGAGTCCGAGGACGGCGCGGAGTTCCTGCGCGTGCTCGCCCGTGCAGACCTCGTCGCGCCAGATGGCGGCGAGGAGGGCGGCGATCTCGCGGGCTGTGGAGCGGTTGGTGCGGGTGGGGTCGAGGGCGCGGAGGCGGGCGACGACGGTGGGGTCGGTGAGGGCGGCGGGTGTGCCGTCGGCGTCCTCGTGGAGGGTGGCGTACAGCTCGCGCATGGTGTGGACGGCGATGGTTCGGGTGAGGCCGAGGTCGGTCATGGTGCGGTTGACGGTGTCGAGGCCGATGGCGTCGATGAGGAGGTCGGCGGCGGTGTTGTCGCTGACGGCGACGGCGAGGCCGGCGAGGTCGCGGAGGGAGAGGCGGGCGGCGTCGCGCATGGCGGCGAGGCCGGTGGCGCCGGGTGAGCGGCCTTCGGCGGGGATGTCGACGGGTCGGCGCAGGTCGATGCGGCCGTGGGCTGCCTGTCGGTAGAGGGCGGCGATGACGCACAGCTTGTGGACGCTGGCGGTGGGGCTTTCGAGGTCGGCGCCGACGGTGATCGTGGTGCCGGTGTCGATGTCGGTGGCGTGGAGCTGTCCGGTGACGCCCGCGTCGGTGAAGGCCGCGGTGATGCGTGTGCGGGCTGTGGGGGTCACAGGGGGAACTCCGATGCGGGGCGGGGGAAGACGATCCTCGCGGATGCGCTTGCGGGGGTTTCGGTGATCATGCCCGCGTGGTCGCGGAGGGTTTCGTGGGCGGTGTGGGCGAAGAGGCGTACGGCGGGTCCGTCGCGGCCTTGGGGCCAGGCGGCGGAGGTGCGCCAGGTGACGAGGTGGTCGCGGAGGGGGCGCCAGACGGTGCCGGGTTCGGTCGGGGAGCGGGGTTCGAGGGAGACGGCGCCTCCGGAGAGGACGAGTCCGCGGGTGAAGTCGGGGCCTGCGGCCTCGTGGACGGTGCCGGGGGTGCAGCCGTGTCGGGCGCAGGTGGTGAGGGTTTCGTCGTGGAGGGCGGGGGCTTCGGCGCGGGGGAAGAGGACGAGGTCGCGGCCGGTGAGGGCGGCTGCGGGGATGTCGGGGAGGGCGGCGAGGGGGTCGGTGTCGGAGAGGAGGACGCCGAGGGGTTGGTGGAGGAGGGGGCCGAAGGCGAGGCCGGGGGCGGGGCAGGGGTGGCGGACGACGCCGACGTCGAGGGTGCCGGCGGCGAGTTCGGCGGTCTGTCGGGCGCTGGAGAGTTCGCGGAGGTCGAGGTCGCCGCCTGGGGAGCGGTCGCGGAAGGCGATGAGGAGGGCGCCGACGGCGGCGGCTCCGAGGCGGGGTGGGACGGCGGCGCGGAGGGTGCCTGCCTGGCCGCTGCGGACGCGGGCGACGGTGGCGGTGAGCCGGTCGGCGGCGGTGAGGAGGTGTTCGGCTTCGGTGAGGACGAGGCGGCCGGCGGGGGTGAGGGTGGTGCCGCGGCTGGAGCGGTCGAGGAGGCGGACGCCGAGTTCGCGTTCGAGGCGTTGGATGCGCTGGGAGAGGGAGGGCTGGGCCATGCGCAGGCGTTCGGCGGCGCGTCCGAAGTGTTCTTCTTCGGCGACGGTCCGGAAGTACCGCAGGTGCAGCAGCAGGTCCATGGGCGGCAAGGATAGGCAGGCGGCCATGGCCGTCTCGGTGATCGGGGTCCGGTGATCGGGGAGGGAGCCGGTGGGTGGTGGTCCGGGTGATCGGGGAGGGAGCCGGTGGGTGGTGGTCCGGGTGATCCGGGAGGGAGCCGGCGGGTGGTGCGGGTGATCCAATTGGGTGGGGCGGCGGGTGGCGAGTAGACTGCCGTAGTTGCTCGGCGAGGGAGGCCGTACCGGTGAGGTGCGGCGGTCCGTTATCGACGCGCTCTTCGTAGCAGGCCAGTCGTGGCCGGGTAGCCACACTGTTCTGTTTCTGCTTACGAGGAGTGCATATGTCCGAGGTGAAGATCTCCGCCGAGGTTCGTTCCGAGTTCGGCAAGGGTGCGGCCCGTTCCATCCGTCGTGAGAACAAGGTTCCCGGCGTCGTCTACGGCCACGGCACCGAGCCGGTCCACGTGACGCTTCCGGGCCACGAGCTGCTGCTCGCCCTGCGTACCCCGAACGTCCTGCTGTCCCTGGACATCGACGGCAAGAACGAGCTGGCGATCCCGAAGGCCGTCCAGCGTGACGCCATCAAGGGCTACCTGGTCCACGTCGACCTGATCCTCGTCAAGCGTGGCGAGAAGGTCATCGTCGAGATCCCGGTGCAGGCCGAGGGTGAGCTCGCCGCCGGTGGCAACCTGCTGGAGCACGTGCTGAACACGCTCTCCGTCGAGGCCGAGGCCACCCACATCCCCGAGGCCGTCACGGTCTCCGTGGAGGGCCTGGAGGCCGGTGCCTCCATCCTCGCCAAGGACATCACGCTCCCGAAGGGCGTGAACCTGTCCACCGACGCCGACGCCGTCGTCCTGCAGGTCCTGGCCGCGCAGGCCGAGGAGCCGGCCGCCGAGGCCGAGGGCGAGGCCGCCGAGGCCGAGGGCGCCGAGGCCTGAGCCGTAGGCTCTGCTTGACGCGGACGGGGTGGTGGGCTGCGGCCCGCCACCCCGTTCCCCTGTTCCCCGCCCCGCAGGTTCCCCGCCCAGTAGTACGCAGACGAGGAGACGTCCCACGATGACGGACGACGCGAACGCCCCCTGGCTGATCGTCGGTCTCGGCAACCCGGGCCCCGAATACGCCGCGAACCGCCACAATGTGGGCTTCATGGTCGTGGACCTGCTCGCGGACCGCATCGGCGGGAAGTTCAAGCGGGCGCAGAAGGCGCAGGCGCAGGTGGTCGAGGGCCGTATGGGTCCTCCCGGGCCCGCGAACCGCCGGGTGATCCTCGCGAAGCCGATGTCGTACATGAACCTCTCGGGCGGCCCGGTGACGGCGCTGCGCGATTTCTACAAGGTGCCGACGGCGCACGTCGTGGCGGTCCATGACGAATTGGACATCGACTACGGGGTGCTGCGGCTGAAGATCGGTGGCGGCGACAACGGCCACAACGGTCTGAAGTCGATGACGAAGGCGATGAGCGCCGAGTACCACCGGGTGCGGTTCGGCATCGGTCGTCCGCCGGGTCGGATGCAGGTCGCGGACTTCGTCCTGAAGGACTTCTCGTCGACGGAGCGCAAGGAGCTGGACTACTTCGTGGACCGGGCGGCGGACTCCGTCGAGTGCCTGGTGGCGGAGGGTCTGGAGCGCGCGCAGTCCGCGTACAACTCCTGATCGACGCGCCGGAACAGTACGACTGTACGATCGCGGGTCATGACGCACGCCCGTAACGCCGCGATGGCCCTGGTCGCCCTGCTGCTCCTCGTCGCGGGAGCGTGGTCGTCCTGGGGTTCGGCGCAGCACATCCTGCTTTCCAAGGGCCGCGAGCACGGCACGTTGGCGGTGACCGACTGCAACGAGGAGACGTGCAGCGGCCGTTATGTCCCGGACGGTCCGCCTTCGCCGCACAGCACGCTGACGATCGACCGCTCGGTGGCCGCCGACAAGGGCCAGACGGTGCCGGTGGTGGTGAAGCCGGGTACGACGGAGGCCGTACGGACGGGGTGGGGCGGCGGTCTGCATGCCTGGCTGCCGTTGGGCGGGGCGCTGCTGCTCGCGGCGCCGCTCGTCGGGGGCGGGCTGCGGCTGACGCGGACGGCGTGGTCGCTGGCGGGTGCGGGTGGACTGCTGCTGGTTGGAACGTTCTTCGCGTTGTGATCCATAACGGGAGGGGCTGGCGGGATTGTTATCAAGCCATGGGTTAAGGATGGCTTAAAGAGACGGTTAGGCTGCCGTCGCCGCCCCCCACGGCATCCCTCACCCAGATGGACGACTGCACATGCGACGATCCTTCATACCCGCAGGCGCGCTGGTCGCGGCCCTCGCGGGCTCCCTGCTGCTGGCCCCGGCGGCCTCGGCCACGGGCAAGCACGGCGACAACGGCACGGTCAAGATCCACGACTCGAAGACCGGCAAGGAGCTCCGTAAGAACGAGCCCAAGGTCTGCTCCTTCTACCTCGACGCCTTCGGCTTCGACGCCGGCCAGAAGGTGAACTGGCACATCGAGGCGTGGGCGAACAACGAGCAGGACAAGGGCACCACGGTCAAGAGCGGCCTGATCACGCTCGACGCCGACGGTCACGAGCGCACCGTGGACATGACCCTCCCGAACGGCCAGTACAAGCTGTTCTGGAACTTCGAGGGCGAGAACGGCCGCGCGAAGCACAAGGTCTTCAAGACCGACTGCCCGCCCGGCGAGACGCCCGGTACGGAGACCCCCGGCACCGAGACCCCCGGTACGGAGACCCCGGGCACCGAGACGCCGGGGACCGAGACCCCTGGTACGGAGACGCCCGGCACCGAGACCCCCGGCGCCTCCGAGTCCCCCTCCGCCACCGCCCCGGGTGAGCCGGGCGACACCACCGGCGGCACCGGTGGCGACCTGGCCGAGACCGGCTCCAGCGCCCCCGTCGGCATCATCGCCGCCGCTGCCGTCGCCCTCGCGGGTGCCGGTGCGTTCATGGTGACGCGTCGCCGCAAGGCCCAGCAGCACTGATCCCCGTACGCGAAGTGCCCCCGCCGGAAGGGATTCCGGCGGGGGCACTGTCGTAAGCGCGGTCAGGTCAGCCGGTGTTGCGCAGACCCGCCGCGACACCGTTCACCGTGAGCAGCAGCGCACGGGCGAGCAGCGGGTCGGGCTCCTCGCCGCGCTCGGCCGCGGCGCGCTGGCGGGCCAGCAGGGCGACCTGGAGGTAGGAGATCGGGTCCAGGTAGGCGTCGCGGATGGCGAAGGTCTGCTGGAGCACCGGGTTGGAGTCGAGCAGCTTCTGGCCGCCCGTCACCTTCAGGACCTCGGCGACGGTGAGCGCGTGCTCCGCCTCGATGGTCTCGAAGACGTGCTTCAGCTCGTCCGGCACCAGCGTGTCGACGTAGTGGCGGGAGATCCGCAGGTCCGTCTTGGCCAGCGTCATCTCGACGTTGGCGAGGAAGTTGCGGAAGAAGTGCCACCGCTCGTACATCTCGCCGAGGACCGCGTCGAGGCCGGCCTCGCGCAGCGCCTTGAGGCCGGATCCGACGCCGTACCAGCCGGGGACGATCTGCCGGGACTGCGTCCAGCCGAACACCCACGGGATGGCCCGCAGTCCGTCGAGGCCGGCGCCGGAGTCGGGGCGGCGGGAGGGCCGGGAGCCCAGGTGCAGGTCGGCGAGCTGGTCGACGGGGGTGGCCGCGAAGAAGTACGAGGGCAGGTCCGGGTCCTCGACGAGCTTGCGGTACGCGGTGTGGGCGGCGTCGGAGACGGTGTCCATGGCCGCGTCCCAGCGGGCGAGGGCCTCGTCGGACTGGCGCGGCGCGGTGTGCAGGGCGGATGCCT
Source organism: Streptomyces sp. NPDC059567 (assembly GCF_042735655.1). Taxonomy (NCBI): domain Bacteria; kingdom Bacillati; phylum Actinomycetota; class Actinomycetes; order Kitasatosporales; family Streptomycetaceae; genus Streptomyces; species Streptomyces sp. NPDC059567. Next base: position 50,357 of record NZ_JBHWBS010000048.1, read on the forward strand.
GCAGCGTGGCGGCGACGGTCAGTTCGAGGTTCTCCCGGGCCAGGGACGGGATGAGGTACTTGTCGGAGATGACCTCGCCCTGCTCGGTCACCTTGATCTCGCCCTCCAGGGTGCCCCAGGGCTGGGCGAGGATCGCGTCGTGCGAGGGGCCGCCGCCGCGGCCGACGGTGCCGCCGCGGCCGTGGAAGAGCCGGAGCCGTACGCCGTAGCGGTGGGCGACGTCGCGCAGTCGGCGCTGGGCGCGGTGGATCTCCCACTGCGAGGTGGTGATGCCGCCGAACTTGGAGGAGTCGGAGTAGCCGAGCATGACCTCCTGCACGTCGCCGCGGAGCGAGACGAGGCGGCGGTAGGAGGGGTCGGCGAGCATCGCGTCGAGGATGACATCGGCGGCCTTGAGCTCGTCGGTGGTCTCCAGGAGCGGCACGATGCCGATCTTGGCCCAGCCGGCGTGCAGGTCGAGCAGTCCGGCCTCGCGGGCGAGGACGGTGGCGGCGAAGACGTCGTCGGCGCCCTGGCACATCGAGATGATGTACGACTCGATGACCTCGGGGCCGAAGCGCTCGAAGGCCTCCTTGACGGTGCCGAAGACGCCCAGGGTCTTCTGGCCGGCGGCGTCCAGCGGGGCGGGCGTCGGCGCGAGCGGGCGGCGGGAGCGCAGCTCCTTGGCGAGGAGCTTCTGCCGGTAGTCGCGCGGCATGTCGGCGTACCGCCAGGACTCCTCGCCGAGCCGGTCGAAGAGCTGGCCGAGGGCGTGGTGGTGGGCGTCGGCGTGCTCGCGGACGTCCATGGTGGCGAGCTGGAGGCCGAAGGCGGACAGGGTGCGGATGGTGCGGTCCATCCGGCCGTCGGCGAAGAGCGCGCCGCGGTGCTCGCGCAGCGAGGTCTGGATCAGGGCGAGGTCGTGGACCAGCTCGGAGGTGCCGAGGTAGTCGCGGCCCTCCTGGTGCGGCGTGCCCTTCGCGAGGCGCTCGCGGGTGTTGACGAGCTTCTGGCGGATGCAGGTGGCCTTGAGCCGGTACGGCTCCTCGGCGTTGAGCCGCTTGTAGCGGGGGCTGATCTCCGGGAGCTGCTCCAGGTCGCGCTGGAGGGAGGTGAGGAGTTCCTCGGTCGCTCCCGCGTAGCGGATGGAGTTGGAGAGGAAGCCGCGCAGCTCGTCGACGAGTTCGAGGGCGTCGGTGATGCCGTGCTCGTGCTGGAGGATGAGGACGTCCCAGGTCACCTGCGGGGTGACGTTGGGGTTGCCGTCGCGGTCGCCGCCGATCCAGGTGCCGAAGGTCAGCGGGCGGGTCCCGGCCGGCAGCTCGATGCCGACGCGCTCCAGCTCGGCGGCGAGGTCCTCCAGGACGTCGCCGACGGCGCCGGCGTGCAGCTCGTCGAGGTAGTAGATGGCGTTGCGGGCCTCGTCGGCGGGCTCGGGGCGGACGACCCGGAGCTCGTCGGTCTGCCAGATGAGGTCGATGTTCTCGGCGAGCCGCAGGTCGTGGCGGCGCCGGTCGGCCTCGATGACCGGGGTCTCCAGGAGGGCGGCGATCCGGCGCAGCTTGTTGAGGACCGAGCGGCGGGCGGCCTCGGTGGGGTGCGCGGTGAAGACGGGCCGTACGTTGAGGTTCCGTACGGTGTCGCGGACGTGCTGCGGGTCGCCGTCCTTGAGCATGTCGGCGGTGCGGGCGAGCAGTCCGCCCTCGGCGGCGCGCTTCTCGCGCATCTCGCGGCCGCGGTGGACCTGCTCGGTGACGTTCGCCAGATGGAAGTACGTGGAGAAGGCGCGCACCAGCTTGGTGGCGGTCTCCAGGTCGGTCTCGCCGAGCAGCTCGGCGGCCGCCTCGGTGTTCTCGCGGGTGAGGCTGCGGACCTTCTCGACGAGGTCGAGAAGGTCGTGTCCCTCCTGCCGGACGAGGGTCTCGCCCAGCAGATCGCCCAGTCGGCGGATGTCGGAACGCAGCTCGGCGCTGGCGGTGGGGGTCTGGTCGGCACTGCTCACAGGTGCGGCTCCTTGCAGTGTTTGAGCACGTCTGGAGGGGTACTGGAGGCTTGCGGACCGCGCTGTCCGACGCACACAGGATAGGTGTCCATTCCTTGGACTCCCCGCTAGGGCGTGCCCGGCCCCTCTTGCGCCCTCTTGCCGCGCGCCACCGCGCTGCCATACTTACGTCGCCGTAGGTTACGGAGGCGTAGCCACGCGCTCTTTTCGTCCCGTTCCGCCCACTTTCATCCCTTATCCCTTCATCCCCAGGGGACACCCATGACCACAAGCCCCGAGATGCTCGAAACCGAACAGGCCCTGCCCTCCGCCACGCTCGGCGGGGACAAGAAGCGATCGATCGAGCAGATCACGCTGCTGCTGTTCATCACGGTGCCCTTCATCGCCCTGGTCGCGGCCGTGCCGCTGGCCTGGAGCTGGGGCGGCGTGTCCTGGCTCGATCTGGGTCTGCTGGTGACGATGTACTACGTCGGCTGCCACGGCATCACGATCGGTTTCCACCGCTACTTCACCCATGGTTCCTTCAAGGCCAAGCGGCCGCTGCGGATCGCGCTCGCGATCATGGGCTCGCTGGCGGTGGAGGGTCCGCTGGTGCGCTGGGTGGCGGACCACCGCAAGCACCACAAGTTCTCCGACGCGGAGGGCGACCCGCACTCGCCGTGGCGTTTCGGCGAGTCCGTGCCGGCCCTGATGAAGGGGCTGTGGTGGGCGCACATCGGCTGGATGTTCGACGAGGAGCGCACGCCGCAGGCGAAGTACGCGCCCGATCTGATCAAGGACCCGGCGATCCGGCGGATCTCCCGTGACTTCATCTTCTGGACGGCGCTGTCCCTCGCGATCCCGCCGGTCGTCGGCGGTCTGGTGACGATGTCCTGGTGGGGCGCGTTCACCGCGTTCTTCTGGGGTTCGCTGGTCCGGGTCGCGCTGCTGCACCATGTGACGTGGTCGATCAACTCGATCTGTCACGCGGTCGGCAAGCGCCCCTTCAAGTCCCGGGACCGTTCGGGCAACGTGTGGTGGCTGGCGGTGCTGTCCTGCGGCGAGTCCTGGCACAACCTGCACCACGCGGACCCGACCTCGGCGCGGCACGGGGTGCTGCGGGGCCAGGTCGACTCCAGCGCGCGGCTGATCCGCTGGTTCGAGCAGCTGGGCTGGGCGTACGACGTGCGCTGGCCGAACGCCTCCCGGATCGAAGCCCGACGCCGGGGCGAGCCCGTCGACGCGGCATGATGGAGAACGTGGCGATCGACGGCAGTACCAGCAGCAGCGAGAACAAGCCCCGGCGTGGCCGACGGGTGAGGATGACGGGCGCGGAGCGCCGGGAGCAGCTGCTGGACATCGGTCGGACGCTCTTCGCCGCCAAGGGGTTCGAGGGCACGTCGGTGGAGGAGATCGCGGCGAAGGCCGGGGTTTCCAAGCCGGTGGTGTACGAGCACTTCGGCGGCAAGGAGGGGCTGTACGCGGTCGTGGTCGACCGGGAGATGCGGCAGCTGCTCGACATGGTGACCGGGGCGCTGACCGCGGGCCATCCGCGCGAGCTCCTGGAGCAGGCGGCCTTCGCTCTCCTTGACTACATCGAGCGGTACACGGACGGTTTCCGGATCCTGGTCCGTGACTCGCCGGTGGCGCAGTCGACCGGCACGTTCGCCTCGCTGATCAGTGACATCGCCACCCAGGTCGAGGACATTCTGGGGCTTGAGTTCAAGGCCCGCGGTTTCGACCCGAAGCTGGCGCCGCTGTACGCGCAGGCGCTGGTGGGCAGTGTGGCGCTGACGGGTCAGTGGTGGCTGGACGTCCGTAAGCCGAAGAAGGCGGAGGTCGCGGCGCACCTGGTGAATCTGGCGTGGCACGGCCTGGACGGTCTTGAGCAGAAGCCGCGGCTGATAGGGCATCGCAAGAGCTGACGTATCGGTTCGGCGGGGGACCGGGGGCGCCGGGCCCCGGGCCGCGTGGGCGGGGGGGGGGGCGGGGGGCGACGCGGGGTTGTTCCCCGCCCGGGGGGGGGCGGCCCGGGCCGGGGGCGGCCGCCGGGATCGACTCCTCGTCGGTCACGTCCAGGCGCAGCGGGACGACGCCCGCCAGGTCCACGGT